>DYJF01000006.1 GCA_020723205.1 Bdellovibrio sp. | reverse complement strand
GCGTGGCCAGATTTTTCGGCTCGCTCGCGCTCATTATAGGATGCACAACTATAGTAGGATATCAGCTTAAGGGGGGCGCATACGTGCTTGAGATAGTGGCGGGCATCCCGTGGGAACAGGGAGTTGCGATGATCGCTGTCGGCGTCGTATTGCTCACCGCGCTTGCCGGCATGAAGTCCATCGTCTCGTTGGACCTCTTGAACGGTATCATGATCCTTGTTTCGATCATGATAGCCGTTCCCATTCTATACTATAATGTGGGCGGGGCAGAGGCAATCGCCGCGGCACTCCCGCCGCAGCATCTTTCCCTTTTCGGTGGACGCGGTCTGGTATGGGCGATCGCCGTGTTCCTGCCCGTTTTCTTCCTCTTGCTGGGCGAGCCGTCCATGTACCAGAAATTCTTCTCGACCCAGGACGAGGCGACGGCAAAAAGAGCGGTCATCGGCTGGGTGATAGGCATCGTTATCGTCGACGTGCTCATCTGCACGCTTGCCGTATTGGGACGCGTTAAGTTCCCTCATCTGGGGGAAACAGGACACCCCGAGAGGGTCATTCTCGATGTGGCCAGATACGGACTCCCGGCATGGGCGGGCTGCCTTCTGCTTGCCGGAGCGATGGCGATCGTGTTCTCAACTGCCAATTCGTTCTTATTGGCGCCTGCGACGAACATCACGCACGATATTATCCAGCGCTTCATTGACAAGAAAGCGAGCCAGCGGACGATAGTCGTAATCAACAGGGTGACCATCGCCGCGCTTGGCTTGGTCGCCTATCTTCTGCTGACCCGCTTCAGGAACGTGCTGACAATGGCCCTCACCGCATATACGATGATAGGTGCGGGGCTCACACCTGCGATTCTCGCAGCGTTCTTTTGGAAGCGCGTCACGACCGCGGGCGGGCTATCTTCAATTCTCGGGGGCATATTCGGAACGATAGCGACGAAGATCATATTCGATCTGCCGCGGGTTCAGAACTATTTCACGCTCAATTACGGGATACCGGGCGAAGAGCTGGGAGAATACATTATTATTCCGGCATTCTTCATTGCGACTTTTCTGCTGATCGCTGTTTCGCTTTTGGGAAAGAAACCGCCGGAGGAGAAGTGGAAACCGTTCTTCGCTACTTAAACGCGCCGATGTAGGGAAGGGAGCGGTAGATGCCCTCGGAATCAAGACCGTAGCCGATGACGTATCTGTCGGGCGTTTCGAAGCCGATGTAGTTCACAAGTTTTTTGATGCCGGCGCCGGTCTCTTTATAGAGAAGTGAGGCGACCTTGACGGAGCGGGGTTCCTTCGCCTCCATGTGCTTCAGAATGTGTCTAAGCGTCCTTCCGGAATCCACTATGTCCTCGACAAGCAAGACGTCCTTTCCCGTGATCGGCTGCGTCGTGTCGAACTCCATCCTCACGACACCCGTGTTCTTGTCGTGCTCATAGCTGGAAACACGCAAAAAATCGCAGGCAAGCGGCGTCTTGACGCTTCGCACGAGATCGGACATGAAAATGAACGCGCCTTTGAGAACGCCCACCACGACAAGATCGCGACCGTGGTAATCGTCTTCGATCTGGCGTGCCAGCTCTTCAACGCGCTTTTGTATCTGCTCTTTTGTGAACAGGACTTCGATCTCATTTTTTTTCATATATAAATCCGAATTCTGCCGCAGAGGCGCTTTCATTTCAAAACCGCTGCCAATTCCTCCACTGCCTTGTGTATGTTCTTCGCCCCATAGATCGCCCTGCCGACGATCGCGTGCCATCTCTTGCCCGCCGCATCGAGCGCCGCTTTCATGTCGCCTCCCTGCGCGACAAGTCCGGGGGAATATAATACCGGCTCTATCTTTTGATGCTCCAGCATCTCGCGTATCTTGTGTATCGCTTCCGGCTTCGTGCCGGGGACCACAAAGTCGGTCACGCCCTGCTTCACCGCGTTGAGATACATGTCCAGCACCGCTTCGTCGGCTAGATAACCGCCGTCGCCCAGCGTGTAACCCTTGTGCGTCATGAGCCCGCCCACGATAACGCCGAGCTTATCCTCCTTAGCAGCATCTATCCACGCGCGCTCGGTCTCCGGACCCGCCTGCGGGAACAAAATGACAGCATCGATCCCCGCCTTCTTACACACGTTCATGAACGCCTTGCCCGTATCGGGGATGTCCGTCCCCGCCTTCTGATGATCGTATATCAGGGGCTTTGCAGTGTGGCGTCTCGCGACCTCGCACACCTTTGGGAGCCCTGCATCCATAGCAAGCATGAAACCTATCTTGTATGCGCTGATGATCGGGATGTGCGCCGTTTCCCTCACTATCAATTCAAAACGGTCGAGGTCCACGTCGCACGCAGGTATCAGACTTTTTTCCTGTGATATGATCATATTTCACCTTAATTTGATCTTTATCGCTCCGAACTCTTCGAACTCCTTTTCGATCGCGTCAACGATCTTTCGAGACGGATTGAAGCGCCTGACCGCCTCCGGCAAAAGCTCTGCCGCCTCGCTCATCGCATAGTACTTAACTCCCTTGGATGAGGCGGCATCGGCGACGCTTTTTTTATTATCGTCCAGCTCCATCCTGTTCGTTAAGCCCACCGCAGCAGATATCACCGCACCGGCATCCTTGATCTGGTCGATGGTCCTTATGAGCGAGCCGCCGGTGGTCGTGACGTCCTCCACAAGGATCACGCTCCCCTTCGGCTCGCCGACGAAGTATCTGTCCTTCGGCGCTCCGTGATCTTTCGGTTTTCCCCTCCCCATGGAGAGGACGTGGCTTCCCTCCGAATATCCGGAAAGCTTCGAGGCCCATTTGTAGGTCGAGATGACGGCAACCTTTGTCGCGCCTTCGGGAACGCCGAAGAATCCGTCATGATCCAGCCCCAGATCCGCGACGAACGCGATGAGAAAATCCGACAGCCGGTCGGTCAGATAAACATCCGAGGTGACCGTTCTCCAGTTCACGTACCAGTTAGATCTCCGGCCGGACTTGAGCGTTATGGGCTCGTCAAAAAAACCCACCACCCCGTTATCGAGGATGAAAGAGATGAATTTTTCTCGATTGAATTGGGACATCTTTGTGCCCGGGACCGGAATCGAACCGGTACAGGGATATTATCCCCGAGGGATTTTAAGTCCCTTGCGTCTGCCAGTTCCGCCACCCGGGCGAAACCAGATAAATTTTGAGGCGGCGACCGGATTCGAACCGGTGCATAACGGTTTTGCAGACCGCTCCCTTACCACTTGGGTACGCCGCCCTAAAAACTCGATTTTTTCCCCTACACTACGAATCAATGCGCGTCAAGAAGAGGCGTCAAAATATCGGGAAGAATTGCCTTGAAGAGGCACGCCCCGGCATGCTAGGAGGCCTGCATTATGCGATACGGGGCACTGTCCGTCATTATCGCCTGCACGCTGGTTGCCGCCTTTTCATGTTCCTCGAAGAAGGGACCGATAACCAGCGCCGACGTCTCGAAGATGACCGCCGGCGAGCTCCTCGCCAAGGCCCGAGAGGCATCGGATCTGGCGCAGTCGGCAAAGGACCGCGATACGCAGAGGAACTGGGCCCTGCACGGCATCTCCGTCGCCGAACAATGCCTCATGAGGGCGCCCGAAGAGCCGGGCTGCTATTACTATCGGGCCGTGAACACGGGGCTCTATCATGAAGTGAAGATCGTCGGTTATCAGACGGGCGTCAAAAAGATGATCGAGGATTGCGAAACCGTGATCCGCCTCGATCCGAAATACGACCACGCAGGCGCATACCGCATACTGGGACAGATCTACACCAAACTGCCGCAAACTACGGTTCGGCCCGAGAACGTGACCCGCGACCTCGACAAGGCAGAGGACAATCTGCGTCAGGCGGTCCGTATCGCACCCGATTATCCGGAGAACCACATCTTTCTGGCCGAAACGCTCTTAGAGAAAGATAAGTATGCAGAGGCGGAGGCGGAGATCAAGAACGCGGAGGAGCTGACGCCCCGATGGAAGCAGGACAAATCGCACGATTCGTGGCAAATAACGATGCGGGACCTTTCAAAAAAGATCGACCGCAAGATAAAATAAACCAAAGGAGAACATATGGCCACCATGAACAAAGTGATGCTTATCGGCAATCTGGGCGGCGATCCGGAGAAACGTTTCACACCTTCAGGGCAGCCGGTGGCGACGTTCAATATCGCCACGACGGAGCGCTGGAAGGACCGCGCGAACGGTCAGCCGCAGGAGCGCACTGAATGGCACCGCATCGTTGTATGGGGCCAGCAGGCCGAGAACTGCTCGCAGTATCTGGCCAAGGGCCGCTCCGTTTATGTTGAAGGACGTCTTCAGACGCGCCAGTGGGAGGACAAGGACGGTCACAAGCGCTACACAACCGAGGTCATAGCGCAGCGCGTGCTGTTCCTTGGCGGTCAGGGCAAGGGAGAAAACCGCGGCGTGTCCGCGGAAACGACCGGCACCGAAGCCCCGGATGCTATGCCCGGATTCGATCCGGCCGCGGGCGGCTCCGACGACGTGCCGTTCTAAGAATTAACAATGCTGATAACAGCATGAGACCACCCGCAGAGGTGGTCTCTTTTTTTATCAACTGACAACCACCTGCGCTTTCATCGCCTTCGCCTTGCATCTGATCCCAGCTTGGCTCACCGTGTTCCTCGTCATTTCCAACTTCAACACCGCCACCATCCTGCCGTTCTGCGGCATCGTCAGGAAAAACATCGGGCGCACCAGATGTGCCGTCATTGTAATCGCCCGTATCAACTACGCCGTCACCGTCTTCGTCGTGATCGCACGGGTCCCCGATGGAATCGCGCATGCTGCCATCTTCGCAATCATTGTGATTGCATGGATAGCCCGTATCATCCTTAACCGATCCGTCGGGACAATCGTCATGAACGCACGGGTCGCCCAAGTCATCCGGCGGAGACGAGTCGGGACAGTCATCGTGAGCGCAGGCGTTTCCGGTTTCATCGTGCAAGGAGCCGTCCTGACAGTCGTTGTGAACGCACGGATCACCCATATTATCCTGCAATGATCCGTCAGGACAATCGCTGTGATTACACGGGTCGCCGACGCCGTCCTGCACGCCCCTGTCGGCACAGTCAGTATAATTGCACGGATCACCTACGCCGTCCTGCGGCGATGCATCTGAACAGTCATAGTGATCACATGGGTTCCCGGTATCATCAAACGCACTTCCATCAGAGCAATCTTTGTGATTGCATGGGTTGGCAATAGGATCCTGCAACGATCCGTCGGGACATTCACTAATGGGGGGGCCTAAGTCCTCAACCGAGAAGGCCTGAACTCCGCCGGCGGAGCCGCTTGGTGTCAGAATCCAGGACCTGATAATATTCGCGACCTCGGTGGCCTCCGTAAGCAACCGTTCCGGATCATTGATTCCCTGCAGGTCTTTCCCTGCCGCCGGCCTCCCGTGGGCGGCGTGTATCACGGTGTTGAATTCAGCGCCGGCAATCTGAACCTCGCTCACATTGACGGCCACATCATCCTGCGGATAAGCAGGCACACCGTTCAGGCGGAGCCAGCCGATACATATTTGACCGAATATTCCGCCTGGAATCGTTATATCATGATAGTCGCCCGCGATCGTCGCGTACTTCACGGGAGAGACCATTATTCCGCCGTCATCCAGTTGCCCGATAAAACTCTTGCCGTCATAAAGAGGCACGTCATCCTGCGCATGGTCCATGTGATATTCGTCCACCGTTTTTGCGTACTGCTCAATGTCCTCCGCCGTTCTCATCCACAGCATATCTGCCGGCTGTCCCTGTCCACAAACCTCCAAGCCGTATTGGTAAACGTGTTCCGCCAAGTCCGAAATTCCATGGTTGGCGGTGGCGACCATGAGCAACTTGTTGACCTTTGCCTTGCCCCCCAGCCATTTTATATATGACCTCGAGACGAGTCCGCCCATGCTGTGCGCCACGATATTCACCTTTGAAGCGCCGGTCGCCGCCAAAATCTTATTGACCCCTCTCCTTAACTGGTTCGCATAACTGATGCGGCTCTCATAATCCGCATCTGTCACTTCAACAGGCCTCTGATCGGGATCGCAGGGACCGCCGGCCGCGTACAACTTTGTGCAGCCCGCTTTCGTCGTATATCTATCGATAGGCGGGATATAATATAGTTTTATTTTTCTGGGAACGGGCACAGCGCCGATCTTGCCGCGGTAGGGATATTGATCGGCGTCGGTGCTCTGTTCCTTGTAATAGCCAAAATTCCAGATGGAATCCCTTCCATGGGTTCCCTCAATGTTGTCACCCGCATAAAATCCGTCGCCGTTTCTATAAACCTGATGTCCGGCTCTCACCTTGTCGATCATCGTCTTCCATGCCCACGTATCATTTCCATGGCCGTGGACAAATATCGTGGGATAAATGGGGATGTCCGAGCAGGCCCCGTCGGAACATGCGTAGGGACAGGTATATGTCTCTGTACTAACCTGGCTTCCGTCACAGTAAGTTTCATATAGAGTGTAAGCGCCCGTGCCCATATCGTGAGTGCAGGAGTCCGTATAGGTCGTATTGGGCTGACTTGATATTGTGACGTATCCCTTTACGAAGTATTCCCTGCCGCTGTCAGAATCGCTGCATGTCGGCGGGCGGACCTCAATCTTGGTGTACTGCGAGCTGCGGGGACTGATCGCGCCGAACAGCGAATGGCTGCCCGGGGCGAGGCCCCCCGTAAATGTGTAGCGGAATTCCTTGGATGCATGCCCGGGGAGCGGATTGTAACCCGCCGCCATGCAGCAGACGCGCCCCGTCGGATAGCGGGTATTGTCGATAGTATATGAATCAGGGCAACACATGGCGTATCCATCCGGTTCGCTGGTCACCGAAGTGTTTTCCGCCCTAAGCGTTATATTTATCGGTTCCCCGGCTGCGTATGAACTCTTGTCCGTGGAAATGGTCACGACCACATTTGGAGGAGGAGGCGGCGGTGGCGGTGCGGGCGAAGCGAAGGCAAAAGCATTGCTGCATAAGAAAAGCGACATAAGAGTTGAAAATAGTTTCTTCATTTTTCAGACCTCCTTGCGGCGATTGCGCCGAACACGACAAGACCCGCCAGATACGGCATGATGCCTCCGTATTTGGAGAACGGAGTCTCAATGCGGCCGGGATGAAAATCGAAAACAACGATCCCGTGCGCGCGATAATCTGTGACCTGAAATCTGCCGGTCGCATCGCTGACCATTGACAGAGTGTTGCCGACCATTACGGCCGGCATGCCATGCTCGATTGAGCGCATGACCATTGAGGCAAGGTGGGTGAACGGCAAAGTTTTTGTTTCAAACCATGCTTCGTTTGCCAAAAGCAAAAGACCTTCGCTTTTTTCGGCCTGTTCTTTGACCCTGCTTTCGATCAGCGATTCGAAACAGACAAGGGGAGCGAGCATGTGGGAACCTATCGAGAATGTCTTTGTGTCCTGCTTCGGAACCGCATAGGCGCTCTCTATTAACGGAACCAGCCCCACCTTATTGTAAACAGATACAATCCCCTGACGAGGTTTTATATGATAAACGGAATTGTAGGTGGAAAGTCGGTCAGGACTGTAATTCACGCCGCCCGAGATGATATCTACCGCCGGCAGATCACTGATATCATCCAAGTAATTTTCACGGCCCGGATAGACACCAAAACTTTCCGGAAGCAAAATGACATCGGCCGACGTTTTTAACGCTGCTTCTTTGATGAACTGCGACATCTGCCGCCACAAAGAATGCTGCTCTTTTCCCACGTAATCTTTGGGACTCCAATTTGGCTGAACGACGGCAATTTTCAGGGACGAATCAGAAATGATGGGCCGGGCCGAATAAACCCGGCCGTACAGGAATGGCGCCCATACAACCAGTACCCAGATTACGGCCGTCTTGAGCGAAATTCGCCCCGCCGTGAGAGACAGAACCAAAAAGACATTCGCAAAAATAATCAGGGCTCCGAGCCCTGAACAACCAACCAAAGAGACAAACCCTGCCCATGAAGAATGGTAAAGAAACAATCCCGTGCAGTACGGAAGGGAAAAAACATTCATGACGTGCTCAACTAATAACCAAAACGAGGCGATAACTATTGAAACCGCCAGTGGGCGGGACGATTTCCGGCTAATGTAGAACGTGAACGAACTCAGTAAAATGAAAGGTATGGAGTACAGGGGGATCAGCAACAGATAAATCCCGGCGGAATAATTTTTGAGGCCGTAAAACAGGAATCCGTGCAGGATAATACCGGCCAGCGCGCCCGACAAGAGGGCTTGGCGATAGTTTCCGGCACTCAAGAAAGCAATGAACAATGGCACGAATGCTATCCAGATCAGCGGACCGGAAGGCATAGGAGGGGTGGATAGAGAAAGTAGAAAGCCGGATAAAATTGATAGGAGATAAATCATTTTACGCGTCTCATATTATATAACCGAAACGTTTCGGAAAAGTTAGCAAACTTCTTTAATGTATCTCTTTAACTTGTTGATTTTGAATGGGACTTGCTATTTTGCCGGTTTTTGACTAAGGATCCACCCCGATGGTCACCCGCAAAGGTCGTATCAAGAATACTTTCCGGTCGGCGGTCTTTTTGATCACCTTTTTCCTTTCAGCTCCGGCCCTCTGTTACCCTCTCAATATCTGGGTGATGCCCAACGAACCGGCCATCAACGAACCCGGCAGGTCCGCCGGAGAGATAACCGCCTTTATAGATGAGCTCAAAGAGACGCACGGGATAATCATCGAGAACGGCGTGCAGGATTTTTTACAGCCCGGAAACGTGGATTACGCCCTCCCCATCGTCAGCAATATAATCGGCAAGAACCAGTTCATAGAGGAGCTCAAAAAGTTCAAAAACAAAGAGAGAACGGATGAGCCGATCTCCTTGAGATTCATACGCTGGAGCGACGCATTTGACAGACTGGCCGCTGCAGTATCAGCGATGCCAGCCGATCAGCAGCCCGATGTCGTGCAGATCGGTTCGACGTGGGTCCCCTCTTTTGCAAGGGACGACGCTATCGAGGACCTTTCGGGCAAGTTTGCCGAGAACGATTTTTTCAAACCCGCGATCGCAAGCGCACACCCTTCAGGAATGGAGGGCCTCTATGCCGTGCCCTGGTTCTTGGACGCGCGGCTATTCTACTACAACAGGAACATGATATCGGAAGATACGATCGCCGATTGGGAAAAACTGAAGAACGAGTGCCCCAAAATACTTGCGCAAAATCCACATCTCAAGGGCGTGGTCGGCATTCAGCTCGCAATGACGTGGAATCTCCTCCACAACTTGGCGCCGCAGTTATGGGCCTTCGGGGGGGACATAATCAGGGCCCGTTTTGCAGGACCGCTTCCGGTCCACGATGTCCTGCTGGACAGCAAAGAATCAGTCGCGGCAATAAAATTCCTGCGTGACCTTTCGGCTGATCGTTGCCTCTATTTCGAGGAGGTGAACGCCGAAACGATGGAACAAAGGTTCTTGAACAAAGAGGTGGCTGCAATCACGCAGGTCACTCAATTCGTTCACAGATTACCCAAAGGATGGGAGAAAGATTTCGGCATATCTCTTCCGCCGGCCGGACCGAACGGAAGCGTTCCGTTCGTGGGCGGATCGCATCTTGCCGTCTGGCACGCGGCAAAGGATCGCAAGAACTTCGAGCGGGCCATTTCATTGATATCTTTTTTAACGGACGTAGGTTCGCAGGAACGTTTCATCCCAAAAACAGGATTCCTGCCGGCCAGACGCCGCGTGCTCGATTCCCACTTTGAGTCCCCCTCGCTCGACGTTTTCGCGAACGCGCTGGATAAGGGAATGTCATATCCCCCTATCGCAGAATGGGGACCCATCGTGGAGAACGAGTTCATAAGGGGACACATCTGGAACATCTGGCATGGGATCGCACAAGCCGAATCTATGGAGGTGCTCGAAGGATCGATAAAAAACGCGGCATCCTCCTTGAGAAAAAAGGTGGCCCTGAATATCTTTGATAAGAACAAGTACAAGGGGCTCTTTGCCTTGGGCATTATTATCGGCGCAGGCGGCCTGCTGATAATAAGATCGAGGCGTAGATACGGCTTCCTTGAGGGTAAGCTGACAGAACTGGAGAACGAGCTCATAGGGATAGAGGGGAACCGCACCGCGCTCCACGGCCAGATCCTCATCCTTGAAAAAAAGGAGAAACGACAGTCGGATAAGATAGCCGTCCTGCGGCGGAAGTTATCAGATTTGGGCGGCAAGGCCCATGACCTCTCACAGCGTCTGGGATCTCTTCAGGAAAAACGGCGTGACGCCATCGGCCCGATGATAGGCGAGGTCAGGGTCATGGCCGACGGCCGCATGCTCCTGGACGACAAAGAGGTCATCTTTGAGAACGCCAATCAGGCGCACCGCCTGATAGAACACCTTTCGCGCCAAATGGTGAACGGCAGCCAGACCGTCTCCTGCCTCTGGGGCTATCCCCTTTTCGGGTGGGACGCGAAAAAACTCCAGTCGCCCCCTAACCGCCTCTTCAACACGGCCGTGGCAAAAATCAATTCAGCGCTCACGCGGCGCAAGCGCCCGCCCCTTTTCAAGAGCGAAGGCAAGAACAGCTGGAGATGGCGGTTCATGTGGGATGAAAAACATTTTCTTGAGAATTGCGATGTGTCGGCGGCGCTCAAGAATGTCAGGACCGCACAGGACGCGCTCACGGCCGGCGACGAAAACGGATCATTACGGCTGGCTCTCGACGCATTGATAATCGATCCCAAATGTCTGGATGCGGTGCGGCTCATCGCATCGCTGCATGTGAAACCCGGGTCCGAGTTCGCGAAGATGCAAAGCGACATTATAATGGCTCTGGACGAGGAAGCCCGCGGTCTTGAAAGAGGAGCACAGGAGATCGGATCCCTTATGAAGGGAACGGATCACGGAAAGCTCACAGAACTCTTTGAACATGAGGCCAACGCCATGAAACACAAGGCCGGCCATCTGGGTCTATGCGTAAAAGGGCTCTGCGGAGGCGACCGCCGAAAAGAAAAACCGCTTCATCTCACCGACATTCTCTGCCGGCTATCGAACATACGGTCCAATATCGCGTCGCTTAGGGCAGAAGGTCTTGCGGAAAAAGGCGTCTGGGCTACGATCGTGCACGACGAAAAGTTCACGGGGCTCCTTGCGATACCCAAGGTCCAGTCTATGGTCAACCGCTTCTATAATCACGAGACACGGTCCTTTGAGGACCCGCGCCTCGTCCAGTTAGCGCTCGTCCTCATGCTGTCGGAACCCGGCCATCTGTCGCCCCTTGAGAACGCGACCACGGACGAAGAGTTCTTCAAGGGATTTGAAAGACAGTTGGTAAGACAGTTCAAGGCGCTTGAAGAGCATATCTCGCTTCTGCCCGCGAACTAGTCCCCTTTCGCGAACCAGTCCCCGCGGTAATGCATCCCCCTGCCGGCATCGAACCTTAGTCCCAGAGAGAGGAAGACCGTGAAGTCGACCGACGGCCCTTTGCTAGTAGCGTCCTCGGAGAACCCCACCTGCCAGATGAGATCGTTGCCGAATATGAGCTTGTCCTCCTCGCCCTTGAAGCCGATGACGAGGTCGAACGGAACACCGTCCCATTCGTCCATCCCCGTGCCTTCACCCAAGGGCGTTCCTCCGTTCACCTGCGCGATTACGGACCACGTCGGAAGAAGTGTCACCTCTATCCCCGCGCAGTAATCGAGCACGTTCATGTTAAGATACGGCTCGAGGGCGTCGTCGCGGTTCAACACATAATAAGCGGCGTTGAGATATCCATGGACGCGCTTGTAGGATTTTTCAAGCACCAGGCCGAATCCGAAATCCATCATCCCGCTGCCCAACCCCTTCGATCTCTGCCCTGTCGGCAATTTCAGATCGAAGAACCACGCCACGGCCGGATTCGCGCGGCCCTCGTCCAGAACGCTGTTCTTGAGATGGAATGTGATGTCGCCCAAGTTCATGGTCTGGCTCGTCACCTGATATATCGTCTGCCCGCCTGCGCCGAACCTGAAATTGAACTGGTTGTTGGGCCAGCTCTCGCGGCCGGCGTTCGGAAGCCCGAAGAACCTGTGAAAATCCTGAATGAAGGGGTCCAGAAAACCGCTCCACAACTGCAGGAACGGGATCTCAACGCCCAGCTCCAGGTCGTCGCGAACGGAGTATTTGGCGTTGAGCGCCAGCCGCCAGATCTCCATATCCTCTATCCTGCTGTTCGTCGCCGACTGACCGGTCTCGAACGCGTTGGAATACGCCGAATCAATGCGCACTTCCAGAATATCGCGGGGAAGAACAGTCGCGCGTGTCGGAGTGAGGCCCAATGACTGGAGGTAGATCGGGTTCTGCTCCCTTAATGTGAAGGGCCCGAAGGGGGTATAGTCCTTCGCCCACAGAACGGACGGCAAGAGGGAGAGAAGGGCCGCTGCAAAATATATCTTATGTTTCAATTTTATGAGACGCACAGGGAGCGTTCCACGTCTATCGCAGCCATGCAACCGGAGCCGGCCGCGGTTATCGCCTGCCGGTAATACGGATCCTGGACGTCGCCCGCCGCGAAGACGCCCGGCACGCTCGTCTCCATCGTGCACTTCTTCGTCACGACGTAGCCCTTGTCGTCGAGCTCCAACTGGCCCTTGAATATCTCGGTGTTGGGCTTGTGGCCGATCGCTATGAAAACCCCTGTGCAGGAAAGCTTGCTCACATCTCCCGATCTCACGTCCTTGAGCTTCAAGCCCGTAACCCTGCCCGCCTTCACGTCTAGGATATCGACGACGACCTTGCTCCACGCGAACTCTATCTTGGGATTCTCCTTCGCCTTGTCCTGCACGATCTTCGAGGCACGGAGCTCGTCACGGCGGTGCACGATCGTCACCCTCTTCGCGAACCTTGTGAGAAAGACCGCCTCCTCGAGGGCCGTGTCGCCGCCCCCGACGACCGCAACCTCTTGATCGCGGAAAAAGAAGCCGTCGCAGGTAGCGCAACCGGATACACCCTTTCCCATGAGCTTCGTTTCCGCATCGAGACCCAGCCACTGGGCCGAAGCGCCCGTGGAGACAATGACCCTCTTCGTAAGAAAGCTCCCTTCGGAGGTGTTTATCACGAACGGCTGCTGTTTGAGATCCACGGAGCTCACCTCTGCGTTCATGATGCGCGTGCCGAATCGCTCCGCCTGACGGCGCATCTCCTCCATGAGCTTGGGGCCCTGTATGCCATCGGCGAACCCGGGAAAATTATCGACGTCGGTCGTTATCGTGAGCTGTCCCCCCGGCTGCACGCCTGTTATCAAGAGCGGCTTGAGATCCGCCCTCGCCAAGTAGATCGCCGCCGTATAGCCCGCCGGTCCCGAACCGAGTACGATCACGTTCTCTGCCATAATGTCAGGCCTCCTTAAGATTTTTTAAGATTTCACCGATTTTCCTCCAAAAAGCAAGCGGCGCTTTTTGCATGATTTCCGTGCACACTGTACGAAAATAAAGCAGCGGCGACTGCGTTCGGGCAGAAATTTCCCTTAAATAATCGTGCGCGCATCTTGGCACGGATTAAGCATTACGATCCGGCATGTTGAGCTCTGTACATTCAGCCGTCATCATCGGTCTCGAAGCATCGCCGGTGAATGTTGAGGTGGACATACCCTCGCAGGGCCTCCCCGGCTGGAACATGGTGGGTCTCCTTGAGACGGCGGTCAAAGAGGCGAAGGACCGCGTCTCGTCGGCGATCAGGAACTCCGGCTTTCAGATCATAAACCGCAAGACGATAATAAATCTGGCGCCCGGCCACATCAAGAAGAGCGGCGTGCACTTCGATCTTCCGATCGCGGTGGGACTGCTTGCGGCGTGGGGGATAATAAAACCGGATTCTGCAAAGCACTATCTTTACGCGGGAGAGCTGTCGCTCACCGGCCAACTGCTGCCCGTAGCCGGTTCCCTGCTGATGACCATGCTCGCTCGCGACCAGAAGTTCAAAGGCATCATTCTTCCCGCGGAGAACGTCGCCGAGGCGAAGATGGTGGGAGACGTCGACGTGATAGGCGTCAACACCCTCGCTGACATCGAGCGTTTCATAAATTCGGGCGAAGTACCGCAACTCGAGCACCGGAAAGATACGACGCCTGAATATCTTTCCTCGCTCGATTTTTCGGAGGTGCGCGGGCAGGATGCCGCAAAGCGCGGGCTTGAGGTCGCTTGCGCCGGCGGGCACAACGTCCTTCTCATAGGTCCTCCCGGTACAGGCAAAACGATGCTTGCGGAGCGGCTCCCGACGATACTTCCGCCGCTGACTCACGAGGAGGCGCTGGAGGTAACAAAGATCATGAGCGTCCACGGCCTCATCGGCCAACAGTTCAGATTGAACCATGAAAGGCCCTTCCGCGCCCCGCATCATTCGGCATCATACGCCGGACTTGTCGGCGGAGGCCACGGCATACCCAAGATCGGCGAGATATCCCTCGCGCACAACGGCGTCCTCTTCTTGGACGAGCTTTCCGAGTTCCACAGGGACGTGCTGGAGGTCCTGCGGCAACCCCTGGAATCAGGCCACGTGAAGATCTCAAGGAGCGGCGCATCGGTCACCTACCCTGCGCGGTTCATGCTCATCGCCGCGATGAACCCCTGCAGGTGCGGCCATTTCGGCCACCCCAGAAAACCCTGCATCTGCACGGTGCCGCAGATCCGTCAGTACAGGTCGAAGATATCCGGACCGCTCATAGACCGGATCGATCTGCACATCAGCGTCTCGCCCCCCACGCATCTCGACCTTCTGGAACACAGGCCGTCGGAGGCGTCGGCGGACATCCGCGGACGCGTCATCGAAGCGAGACGGCGGCAGGAGGAAAGATACAAAGGCGCGATCGCGTGCAACGCCGAACTCAAGGACAGGCAGTTCCATGAATTCTGCAATATCGGAAGGACAGAGGCGGCATTCCTGAAAGAAGCGTCGGAGCGGCTCTCATATTCCGCGCGCGCGCTTCATCGCTGCATAAAGATCGCACGAACCATCGCGGACCTCGAAGGATGCAAAGAGATAAAAGTCCGGCATCTCGTCGAAGCGGTCGAGTACCGCTCCTTCGACCGGCATATCGTATAGTTCATTTCAAAGATTTAAGACCGGCGTAGGCGGACGAGAGCTCGCCGATATCCTCGATCTCGCGGCAGCGGGGAAGAGAACCCAGAAAAACGCGCCCGTAGGAACGCGTCCTTACGCGCGGATCAAGGACGGCTACGATGCCCACATCGTCGGCGCGGCGGATCAGCCGGCCGAATCCCTGTTTGAACAGGAGCGCGGCCTTGGGCACTTGATAGTCCATGAATGGGTCGGCGCCCCTCGCCTCCAGATCTTTCAGGCGCGCCTCGATGAGAGGATGGTCGGGCACCGCGAACGGAAGGCGCGTTATGATGACGCACTCGAGCGCGCTTCCCGGAACGTCTATCCCCTGCCAGAACGTAGCGGTCCCGAAGAGCACTGCGCGCTCCGCCTTCTTGAACTCGTCTAAAAGCAGCCATCTGGGAAGATCGCCCTGCCTTAATACGTTGAAGCCGGAGAGCCGCGGCAGAAGAACGTCGTGGACGCGCCCCAAGGTCTGATAGCTCGTGAAGAGCACGAACGACCTGCCGTTCGTAACATTCACCAGTTCCTCGATTCGCGAACTGATCGCGGCAATGTGCGAATCTTCGGCGCGCGCCGGATCGGGCAGTCCTTTTGGCAGATACAACAACGCGTTGTTCTCAAAATCGAACGGCGAAGGGATGACGAGCTCTTTGGCTCCCTCCGCGCCTGTCCGGCTCCTCACGAAATCAAAACTCTCCCCCACCGTCATGGTCGCCGATGTCATGATGACGGGAGATATCCTTTCGAAGACGAGCTCCTTCATGCGGGGCGCGACGTCCACGGGCGCGGCCATGAGCTTTAATTTGGTCCGCCGCGCGCTTGATTCCGCCTCAAGCCAATGAACGTGGTCGCTCCTCTTCTGCGTAACGAAATCATCGAGCAGCGAACTGTAAAGCTTCAGGCGCGCGACCCGCGATGAAAGCTCGTCCATCTCGTCCCCGTCCTTGAGGCCTTTCATTCCCTCATCGACCGCCTCCGCAAGCTGGTTCAAGGGGGACGACAGTATGTTTTCGATCCGGCCGGGCTCGCGAAGGGGGACCGACGCCCTTCCGTCCATCACCCTCATGAGCGACTCGAAGAAGAGATCGCCCGCCTGCTTTGCTGCGTTCGTCATAACGAGGAGCTCGCCTTTACCCTTGAGCTCCCTGATGCGTGAAAGAAAACCGGTCCCGTGTCTCGGCTGATGGAATTCCTCGAGGAGATATTTGAGCTGCAAGTTCGAGAGCTCAAAGCCAAGGTGGGAGCTTGCAACCTCTTCGAGATTGTGTGCCTCGTCGAAGATAACGCCGTCGTAAGAAGGTAGAAGCTGCCTTCCTGAAGCGATGTCCGAAAAAAAGAGGTGGTGGTTGACGATGAGAAGATGCGCCTTTTCCCACTCTGCACGCGCGCGGGCGTAAAAGCACTCGCCGCGGTTCGAACATTTCCTTCCGCGGCACACGTCCGATTCGCGGCACAACTTGAACCAGACGCTGTCCGCCGGCTCGAAAGAAAGCTCCATGCGAAGACCGCTCCCCGTATCCTTAGCCCAATCCATTATCGCTGCGAGCTCTTCCGTCTCCCTTTTCGTTTCGAAGAGACCCTGTTGCCATGTGCGATCGAGCCGCCTTTTGCACAGGTAATTCTCGCCGCCGAAGCAGAGGACGTAACGGAAATCCATCCCCAGCGACTTTGCGAGCAGAGGGACGTCCTTTCTTGCGAGCTGCTCCTGCAGCGCCTTCGTGTACGTGGAGATGACGACCCTCTTATCTTCACGAACCGCCCAGTCGATCGCGGGAACGAGATAAGCAAAGCTCTTACCTATGCCGGTGCCCGCCTCGGCCAGAAGATGCTCCCCTTTTTGGATGGCCCGCGACAGGGCAACGGCCATTTCTATCTGGCCCGCGCGTTCCTCATAGCCGGCAAGGTGTTTTGCTATGGATTCGAAGTGGCTCCGCATCAGAGAACGGCCAATAACACAAACAAGCAGGAATTCCCAAAAAGAAAAAATTCGACGTCAAAAATTTGACAAAACAGAGCAGTTTATACCTGCCGATATGGGATACCTCAATTTAGCTAGATATTTCAAATAATTACGTGTATTTTTAGGAAGGTGCAGTGGCATAGGAATTGCTTTTCCTTAAGGGGGAGGAGGACATGGCAATGAATAACAGATCAAAACTTGCCTTATTTGCGGCGATAATCGTGCTGGCATGCGGAGGTTGCATGACGGGCTTGAACGAACCAACCTCTCCAACGCCCGGGACGCTTGTTGCGCCGACAGCGGCGACATTGAGGGCGACCCTCGCAACGGGGGCGACATATTGCATGGAGCCCGGTTTCGCGTGGGGGCCCATCACACTTGACGCGTGCACGGCAACGAACGTGCCCACTGTCAACTACTCGGTTGTTGGACTTTCGGCGTCGTTCGCGTTCGACGCCTCGACGCGCGAGCTTTCTCTGGCGGCGGGGACGACTGTCGTCCCGTCCTACACGACCGCTATGCCGGTCACGTACACGTGCACCTCCGCCGATGATCCCACAGTAACGGCCTCCGTCACGCTCAATTTCAACGACTGCGACGGCGGGGGGGTTTTGGACAACTTCGAGGTCGTCCGCGGGGAAGTTTCGGCACTTGTGGACGGCGTCGGATTCTTACCACTCACACCTAGAACCATCGGTACATACCTGCCCGATTCCGCGACGGCCAACGCGCGCCTGATCAGAACTAATTTGTACGCCACGACGGGCATGAACGTGCTCGATGCGACCGACGATTCGACAACAGTCAGCTCAGCAAGCGATATCGACGGGGACGGATTGACGAACTCCGAGGAGATATCGGCAGGAACGGACATTTTCATTGCGACATCGGACGCTTCGCTCACGGGAAGCGTTCTCACGAACACCATGACGGTTGACAGTGCAGCATCGGGGGACCTTAACAACGACGGCTATCCCGATCTTCTGATCGGCAGGACGGACGCAAGGATATCCACATATCTGTCCGCCGGAGCATCGGGAACATTCGGTGCCGCGGTCAATAATACCTTCTTAGGTCCCACACAGGAAGTGTCCGATATGGTGGTCTTTGACTTAAATCGAGACGGTAACCTTGATGTGGCCGCGGCACTGCCCAATGATAATATGTTCCTTACAGGAACGGGAGACGGCACAGGGTCAATCAAGCTCGAACAATCTATACCCATATTGGGCGCCAATCCGCGGCATCTGGTCGCTTCTGATTTCAACAAGGACGGGGTCATTGATGTGGCGCTGGTCGTCGGACAAGTGCTTCGTATCTACCTGACCAATCCCACGTCATACCAGCTCGCCTTAACCACCTCCTACGCACTTGCGGGAGCCGCACCTATGGACATGGCGGCGGCCGATTACAACGGCGACGGAAACATGGACCTCGCTATCCCCGACAGCGGCGCGGACAATGTTGAGGTCTATTTGGGACAAGCTGATGGCACGTTCGCGTTAACTGGGCTTTTTGCGGCAGGAGGCGAACCCGATCGTATCGCCAACGCCGACTTTGACAATGACGGCAATATCGATATCGGATTAAGCACGACATCAATTGCCAATGACTTACAGATCCTTCTCGGGAACGGCGACGGAACGTTCGACGCTGTTCAAACGTGGGTGCTTCAGGCGTTCAGGCCGATAGCTCTTGCAGACCTTGATGGAGACGGTGATACTGATGTTGCAGGCCTCGGCGGCACTTTCCTTTACGTCTTCCTGAACCAGTTGAGCGAAACGGGGGCCCTGGATTTCGTAACCGACGCTGCTTATAACATCGGCATCGCCACGGGCAAGATTACGGCCGCCGATTACAACGGCGACAATATGACAGACGTGGCGCTGACGAACCAGACACCTCTTCCAGCGCCCGTAGCGGCCATCAACGTATTCCTGCAATGATGCGGTCAAACGCATTGAAACGCCTGCCGGCTGTCTAGGCGGGCGTTTTCATTTGCTTGACACCTTCGCCTATCCCCTGCCAATAATCTCTCCATGCCTCTAACGCTCATCTCGGGTCCGGCCGGGTCCGGCAAGACGGACATGGTGCTGGAACTGCTCGCCGGATTTACGACAAATCGCATGGCTCTTTGTGTTCTACCCTCCGAGGCGGCGGCGTTCGAGCTTCGGCGCCGATATATCTTGGGAAAAGAGGTGGTGCTGGGCGACCCCATCGTTACCTTCGGCCATTTTATCAAATATCTGGCGAACGAGGCGAGACCCGTCATATCCGACCTCGAGCAGTCGCTCATCCTGCTCAAGGTGTTGGGCTCGAGCCGGCTCTCATATTTCAAGGCGCCGTCGATCGGGATCGCGCGGCAGGCGGCGGAGGCGATCACGACTCTCAAGAAGAACTTCATCTCCGCGCAGGAACTCGGCCATATCCTCGGTGCCAGAAGGGCGCCGCGGGAGAGGGACCTCCTTTCGCTTTTTGAAGGATACGAAAAGGAAAAACGCGCGAAAGGCCTTGCGGACGACGGCGACCTTGCGAGAGGCGCGTTCGAAAATATCGCCGCCTCTCCTTTGCTGGATGAAATAAAGCTCGTCGTGTTCCACGGGTTCCACCATTTCACGCCCGGTCAGATGAAGATCATCGGCGCACTTCATGAACGCGGCATCGGGGTAAATGTCACTTTACCGGAAGTCCAAGAGGAAAAATCTCTCTTCGCGCCGCATCTTAAGAGAACCCTCGACGCGCTGGACAAACTCGGCCCGAAAGTTATCCGGCTCGAGCGGAAAGACGGCAGTGCCCCGCCCAAGGTCAAGAACGTCGTGTTAAGATCTCCCTTCCAGGAGACGCGCTTTCTCGTTCAGGAGATAGGGAAGGCGGTTGCGGGCGGAACGCCTGCCGGCGATATCGCGATATGCTTGAGGCGCGGAGGACGAAAGCTGACCGAGATCATAGAAGGGCTCGAGGAAGCGGGGCTCGCCGTGAAAACACACGGCATGGGCGGACCCCTTGCGGCGCCGGTCGTCAACGAATCTCTTGCGACGAAATTCGTACGCTCGCTCGCGCCGACGGCCTCCGTGGCGGAATACGCCTCCGCCGTCACTTGCGAGCTGAAGAGGATCTGCGCCGGAACCGATATGAGGGCGGTTTGTGACCGTGCGGTCGCGCGCAGCATCATCTCGCTCTCCCGCATTGAAGCGGCGCTCAAGGCCTTGACCGCCGCATCCGCGGT
Organism: Bdellovibrio sp.; assembly: GCA_020723205.1. Classification (GTDB taxonomy): domain Bacteria; phylum UBA10199; class UBA10199; order 2-02-FULL-44-16; family DYJF01; genus DYJF01. The sequence goes on along the minus strand of DYJF01000006.1, from coordinate 32,885 downwards.
GGCGGCAGCGGAAAAGGTCACAAAAGAGACGTTCCTCGGCATGCTCATCTCGGAGGGGCTCTCCTCTTACTCCTCCGCGAACGATATCTTGCAAATGACGCAGATCCGCATCGTCAATTTTGAGGACGATCTCATGAGCGCTCCAGAACTTCTCTTCGTCCCTCATATGACGGAAGGCAACATACCCGGCGCGTTAAAAGAGCGGCTCTTTTTTTCGTCCGAAGGTAGTTTCGACGCCGTGTTCGCCGGTATTTTCCCGCCCCCCTCCTTCGTTCTTGCCGAGGAGGAGCTCTTCTTCGACCGCCTCGCATCAAAGATCGCATGCGAGATCGTCCTCTCGCATTCCGCCATAGACGATTCGGGCGGCGAAACGACGCGTTCGGAATTTCTCGATCCCTACGGCGATCCCGTCCCCGTCGACGTCCCTCTCCCTCCCCCCTTGCATTGCGGCAAGGCGCGCATAGAACGCGCGATCGCCGTCGAGCGCGACAGGATGATAGGCGGCCGCCGCAACGAGTTTCAGGGCGCCATATCGGATAGCGAAGCGAAGGCGCTCGTAAGAGAGCGGTTCACAGAGGGCGCCGTCACTCCCTCGCAGATCGAGTCCTACGCCCAGTGCCCTTTCAAGTTCTTCGCGGAGACAGTCCTCAACCTGAGGCCGCCGGAAGAGATAACTCCCGAGATCCGGTCGAAGGATATGGGGAAACTAGTCCACGCAGTGCTTGAACGCTTTTACTCATCACACATGGAGGTCTTCAAGAAAGCGGCGGAGAACGAATCGAAGATGAAGAACCTCGACCGCGCGATGGACAAGGTCGTGGAAGAGATCTTCATAAAGAGCGCGCCGCTCATCGGCTACATGGCGGACGGATTAAGACCCCATGAGCAAAAGAACGCGAAGATGCTGGCGCTTCAGGTCGTCTTCTCCGACATCGAAACGGTCAGGTCTCTTTCGGCCCCTCTTTTCCCCTCGAAGCTCGAATGGAGCTTCGGCCGTGAGCCCCGGACCGTGCTCAAGCTCAAGGTGAAGAACGAACCGGACGCCATGATACGCGGCCGCATCGACCGCATAGACGCGCCCGACGACGGCTCCTGTTTCACGGTCGTCGACTACAAGACGGGCCGCAAGGTCTCAAGCATCATAAAAAAAATGAAGGACGGACTGCACGTTCAGATCCCCCTCTATGTGGAGGCGGTCCGCAGATTCCTGATGCCCGGGGCTACGCCGGTCGGCGGCATGCTTTTTTCGGTGCGAAAACCCGAGGACAGACACGGTTTCCTGAAGAGGGAATACAACGACGTCCACTATTCGTTCGGAAGGAGGTCCCACAGTCTTTTGGACGACGACGCGTGGGAGGCGGCGCTTGCAGAGTCGCTCGAGACGGCAGCCGGCCTAGTTGCGAAGATACGCAGCGCGAATTTCGAGGTTAAGCCGAAGACATGTCCAAGACATTGCGATTATGAAGATGTCTGCAGATACAGCGGAAAAGAATCTGACGAGCTCGCAGAAAAGGGCGATTGAGGCGACCGATAAGTGGATTGCTGTCGTGGCCTCCGCGGGTTCGGGCAAAACGACGGTCCTGATAGACCGGTGCCTCTCCGTGCTCGAAGGCGATCCCGGGAACTTGGACCGCCTGCTGGCCATAACCTTTACCGACAAGGCGGCGGCGGAGATCCTTTCGCGCTTGAGAAGAAGTTTGCCGCCCAAGTCCCATCATCTCTTAGCGACCGCTTGGATCGGGACGTTCCACGCCTTCTGCGCACGCGTGCTTCGGGCAAACGCGCCGCTGGTCGACCTTGATCCTTCGTTCGAGATATTGGACGAGAACGCGTTCCGTTTGACGACGCAGGACGCGGTCAAAAACGGGCTCGTGCGGCTCATCGATGAACGGGACCCTCACGTGCTCCTTCTGGTCGAGGAACTCGAGTTCAGGAACACGCTCCCGCTTCTTGAGGAACTTCTCTCCTTCAGGTGGCACTCGCGCACGTCCCTTGCAGGAACGCCTGCAGGCGGACAAGGAGAACAAGACGTTCACAGGGCGCTGGCGCACTGTTACCGGATAATTGAAAAAGAGCTTCTGGGCGAAATGAAATTGAGAGACGCGATCGACTTTCAGGAACTGGAGATCAAGACGCTGGAGCTCTTAAGCAGCCGGCCGTCGGTCAGGGCGGCCTATCAGAGAAAGTTCAGGCACATCCTTGTGGACGAATATCAGGACACCAGCGACGTTCAATCGGAGTTGGTCTTCCTCCTTGCCAACCCGAAGGTGAACCGGCTCGCGATCGTGGGCGACCCGCGGCAGTCGATCTACCGCTTTCGCGGCGCCAACGTCCACTGCTTCGAGACAGCGCTTAAAAAGATCGAGGCCGCCGGCGGCGAAGTGGTCACCCTGCAGGAGAATTTCCGTTCGGAACCGGCGATAATCTCCGTCGTGAACAGAACGTTCGGCGGCCTTTGGGACGGGCTGGGACAGAAGATCCCCCCGATGAAGTCTGCCCGTGCGGACGTCAAGAACGTCCCCGCCGTGGCTGTGCTTCACTTCGAAACGGGCGAGGATGAGTCATCTCTCTCCTTGAGGCAAGTCGAGGCGGACGGTATCGCGGAGCGTATCAAAGAGATGGTCCGTTCCGGCAAGTTCAAATATTCCCAGATCGCCTGCCTCTTTCAGGCAATGACGAACGTTTCAGAATACGAGGCCGCATTCAAGCGTGCCGGCGTTCCCTACCGCATCTTCGGCGGACGCGGCCTCCTTGAAAGACAGGAGGTCAACGACCTAATGCACGCGCTCGCGTACGCGCATGACCCTGACAACGACGTGGCGCTCGTGGGCCTGTTACGCTCCCCTCTTGTCGGGCTATCCGACAACGAACTGACGCTGATGGCGGGCAGTGACGGCCGTCGGCTTCGAGATTCGCTCGGGAAGGCAAAGGATACCTCGCTCCTTGAGTTTCTCGAGGGCGCGCCGCGCCACATGAGGCCCTCCGAGATACTCAAGAGGACCATCGCCATGACCGGCTATGAGTTCGTCTGCAACTCGCTCGATCCGTCCGGGGGGATGCAGGCCAATCTCGAGCGGTTGATCGCCCTTGCCCAGTCCCTTGAACATGAGGGCCCGACACAGCTCGGATCATTCATCTGGTTCGTCACCGAATTGAGACAGAGGAGCGCGCGGCTGGGCGACCCGCCTGCGTTGGGGTTCGGCGGCGATGCCGTCCTGTGCATGACCGTGCACACCTCAAAAGGGCTGGAATTTCCAGCGGTGATCATACCCGATCTCATCAGAAAGCAGCGAAACCAGACGGGCCCATGGAGATTCTCAAGGCAAGAAGGCGTCGGCTTCAAATTGAAGGACCCTTCGAGACCGTTCGGAGAACGAATCGACACCGAGCGTTTCAAGCATCTTACCGCCGTTGACGGGGCGGAAGAGGCCGAGGAATCGAAACGCCTCCTTTATGTCGCGATGACGCGCGCGCGCGACCTTCTTGTGCTGCCGCTGCACGAACTTGAAAAGACGCAAGGCAGATGGCACGAATGGCTGGAACCGATGCTCAAAGGACCGACGCGCGATATCGAGACCAGCCGGATTGCAAAGCAAGGGAGCCGCGGGGGCTTCGGCAGCCGCGGAATCACACCCATGGATGCGCCGGCCCCGGAGACGCTCCCTCCCCTCCCTGCCGCCGCTTTCGGCATCCGCGAAAGGCGCCTTGCTGCCCCAAAAATATTCTCCGTTTCGGAGCTGGAAACCTATGAACACTGCCCAAGCGAATATTTTCTCAAGTACGTCATGGATCTTCCCGCGAACGACATCCTGAAGAACGAAGGCGAAAAAATAGCTGCAAACGTGCGCGGCTCGATTGTCCATGCGGTCCTGCAAAGATACGATCCGTCGAAGGAGCAGGACATCGAAGCGCTCATCGTTTCGGAGTGTTTTGCGACATCGGTAATTGCCGACCGCAGGACCCTCAAGGAGATAGAAAGACCGCTGGCCGCCTTCGCAGCCAACCCCGTCTCGCGCGAGATCTCGAAAGGAAGCCGCGAGCTCCGTTTCGACTTAAACCTCGATGGAAAGATCGTCACCGGTTCGATAGACTGGCTTCGCCCCGTGAAGGACGGCTATGCCGTGGTCGATTTCAAGACCGATATGATCGGCAAAAACGATGTGGACGCGCGCGCCGCCGAGTACGAACTGCAGCTCACAACCTACGCCATCGCGGCGGAAACGGCGACTGGCAGGCCCGTCAAGGAGACATCCCTCTATTTCCTTGAGCCGGACATCATACACACGCGGCCCATGACAAGCGAACGGGCAACGAACGTCAGAAAGAGGATAACGGATATCATCGGCTCTATAGAGAGCGGAAAATTTGGGCTTGGGTCGGGCACCCCTCCCTGCTATAAATGCTACTACAGACAGAACGGCATGTGCAGCTTGGGCCTATCATGATCCATTCCATGATCAGACATTCAGCGGAACCCGAAAGCGGCGCCCTTTTCCTCTCCCGCTTCGAAGATGCCTACAGGGAAGCCACGGGCAACGCCTTCGGCTGGGACCTTCCGTCCGCTAAACAGGTTGCGACGATCTTCGGCAATAGCACCGCTCTCGCGGAGAAGCTCATACGCAATCCCACATGGGCCGGCGATTTTGCGTCCGATAAAAAATGGGCGAAGAAGAGATCGCGCGAGGAGATTGAAAAGGACCTCTCGTCGATCGTTGAGATACAGCAGCCGATGGACACCGCCGGCTGGCAAAGGGCGCTTCGCCACTTCAAGTACCGGCAGATGATCAGGATCGCGGCGCGCGACCTCGCCTCGGCGCCCAAGGTGGCCGAGCTCCTCCGGGAGTGGAGCGATGTGGCCGACATAGCGATATCGGCCGCCTATGACTGCGCCCTCAAGATGTGCGCGGCCCAGTTCGGCGAACCCGGCTCATGTACCGGTGCGGTCATAGCGCTCGGTAAGCTGGGAGGAAGGGAGCTCAACATGAGCTCCGACGTCGATCTTCTGTGCATCTACCGGACCGACGAGGGGACCACGTCCGGCGGCCCCAAGGACCGGCTCTCGCACCACGAGTTCTTCACGAAGGTCGTGACGCTCTTCACACAGATCCTTTCACCCGTGACGGAGGACGGTTTCGTGTTCCGCGTGGACCACGACCTTCGCCCCGAGGGCCCCAAAGGTCCGCTCGTAAACTCCCTCGAGGCCGCCGAAAGATACTACGAGACGTTCGGACGCGACTGGGAGAGGCAGGCGCTGATAAGGGCGCGCGCGGTCGCGGGCGATCTCGAGCTTGGCAGGCAGTTCATAGACGAGGTGCAACCTTTCGTATACAGACGGTCGCTGTCCATCGGCGATCTCTCCCATCTGAAAGAGATGAAGAACATGATGGAGGCCAAGACCAAGCACATATCGGAGGACATCAAGTTCGGACGCGGCGGGATCCGCGAGCTGGAGTTCCTTATACAGGCGTTCCAGCAGGTCTTCGGCGGGCGGTTCAGGGACGTGCGGGTCCAGAACACGTTCGACGCGATAGACGCGCTTGAGAAGAACGACCTCATTCATCCGCACGGCGCCGCGACGCTGAAAGAGGCCTATTCGTTCCTGCGCCGCCTTGAGAACATGCTGCAGATCGCGAACGACCAGCAGATCCACCATCTGCCGCGCGACGCAAAGGGCCTCGCCGAAACGGGCCGCCGCATGGGCATAGATGCGGACGTACTGCACGAATGGCGCCGTCACGGGCGCCTCGTTCACAAGCTCTTCAGGGGCGTCTTCGAGGCCGACTACGAGCGCTTAGAACTTGAGGAGGCGATCACCGCGAATCTTGCGACGTGCACGACCGACGAGGAGCGCGCCGATTCCCTGCCGTGGTTCAAGCATCAGGAGGTCAGGCGCCTTTCCCACCTCGACATCAACAACAAGATAGCCCTTCCCGACCTTTTAAAACGGCTCACCCTCGTGGCCGAGGTAGTGCTCGGCACCGCATGGGAGCTCGCCTCTAAGAACCTCATGAAACGGTATGGAATGCCCTCGCATGAAAACGGTACGCGCGCCTCCTTTGCGATCGCCGGTTTCGGCCGGCTGGGCTCGCGCGAGATAGATTACGGCAGCGACTTGGACCTCTGTTTCCTCTACTCCGGCGAGGGCAGAACGAAGGGACCGGAGGTCATCTCCAACAGCGAGTTCTTCACAAAACTTTCGCAGCGCGTAATCTCCCTCATATCCATACATTCGCGCTATGGGAGGGCCTACCAGATCGATTCCGAGCTTCGTCCCTCGGGACATCAGGGGTCGCTCGTCGCGACGCTGGAATCGTTCCGCAATTATCACTCGAACGAAGCCAAGCTATGGGAGAGACAGGCGTTGCTCAAGTCGCGCGTCATCGCAGGCGACGAACCTTTTGCAAAAGAGACGCGGATCACACTTACAGGGCTCGCCTATAAAGCCCCGACCCTTCCCGAAGAGGAGATGCGCCGCCAGATCACTAAGCTTCGTTCAAGGTTCGAGACCGAGGTCGCACAGGAGGGGGAAGGTACCTATAACTTGAAGATAGGCAGCGGGGGCATGGCCGACATAGAGGCAATTATCCAGTACCACCAACTGATTTATGCAAAAAAGCACACCGAACTATGGATACAGAACGGCTTTGAACTAATTAATGTTTTACATGATATATCGTATATAACTGACGAATATTACGAAATAATAAATAGGGCCTATAGCTATTATAGGCGCCTGATGTCGCGCCTCCGCCTATTCACCCACAGCGCTACCGATCTTATCGACCGCAAGGCGCCCTACATCGAGGCGCTGGCCGGTACATTCGGACAAACGACCGAAGATCTGATAGGCGGACTGGAGAACGAACGCCGCGAGGTCCGCAAACTGTTCAACCGTATTTTTCAGGAATAAAAAAGCCCGCCGATAAGGCGGGCTTGAACATTCGTACGATATCTATTCCGCATAGCCCTTTTCGATCTTTTCCAGCTCCTCCTTACACTTGATGCACATCTCGGCCACGGGCCGTGCCTCAAGGCGCTTTACGGATATATCCTCTCCGCACCGTTCGCAGACGCCGAACGTACCCTTCTCTATCTTTTCAAGGGCCTTGTTTATCTTCTTCCAGAGCACCAGCTCCCTGTCCCTCAATCTCAAGTTCATCGCCTGGCCCCATTCGGTGGCGGCCAGATCGACCTCGTCGGGCAGGTCGGCCTGCTCGAACCCCATCCCCTGCTCTTTCATGGATTCGGCGGTCTTCATGAGCTCTCTTCTGCGCTCAAGGAGGTTCTTTTTGTATTTTTCGAGATCCTTTTTCTTCATGGAGACGGATTATCTCCAATGCACCTCTCGCTTGTCAACAGGAAACATCTGTAATAGATGTTGGACAATGAGACGGAAGGTCAAAAAATGGGTCACCGCAAGCGACGCTCTAAAGGGCGCCGTAAAGAGGTTGGGACTCGCCAAGAAGATGACCCGCTACGAAGTGTGGAACCGCTGGGAGGAGATCGCCGGGGCTTTGATATGCGCCCATGCGGCACCCTCCCGCTGGCAGGGAAACACGCTTGTGGTCGCCGTCGAGCATCCGTCATGGATGCAGGAGCTCTCCTATCTCAAGGGGCAGCTCATCGCGCGGGCGCGTGAGGAGATACCGTCGATAGACATCGCCGATATCCGCTTCGAGATAGGAAAACCGCCGCCGCACGAAGAGAAAGAGAATAAGACCCTGGATACGCGACCGGTCCCCCTCTCTCCCGACGAAAAGGAGTTCATCGAGCAGGCGGCCCTGCAGATAAAGGACGAAGGCGCCCGCGACACCGTCAGGCGCCTGATGACAAAGGATTTTCAGCGGAAAAAAAGACGGTCATGAACCCTGGAAACAGCGGATGACCTCGTCGGCGGGGATCCTTCCCTCACGAATGATCCTCATGGTCTCTTCGCCGACATCGACGACCGTGGAGCCGCGCGACGGCTCACACTCCCCCCCGTCAACAATGCACGGGACCTTCTCACCGAAATATTTCTGTATATGTTTTACCGACAGGGACGGCGGAAAACCGGACAGGTTGGCGCTTGTCGTCGTGACGGGCTTTCCGAAGGTCTTTACCAGCGCGGCGGCTACCGGATGCGAAGAGATACGCACGCCGACTCGCCCCGTATTCGTAACCAGCCCTTTCGGGATCCTGTCGTTCGCGTGGAAAAGGATCGTAAGCGCGCCCGGCCAGAACCTGCGCATAAGCGGCAGCGCTTGCTCCGGCACTTCGTCGACGAACTCGCGCAGCATCGCGATGTCGGCGACGAGGATCGATATGGGAAGACCGTAATCGCGCGCCTTCAGGTCGTATATCTTCTTGACCGCCTTGCGGTTCAAGACGTCGGCGCCCAATCCGTATATGGTCTCGGTGGGATACACGATGACCTCGCCGTTCTTTAAGAATTCGACGGCCCTGTCTATATCGTTCTGAAACGGCTCTTTCGGATCGACCCTTATGACCGTGGGCATTATTTCAACCCCCTGTCCTTCTCTTCAACGATCTTCGCCATCCTCTTCCTGTATTCCTTCAGCGCTACGGCAACATCCTCATCAGCGACGGCCAGTATCTCGGCCGCAAGGATGCCGGCGTTCTTCGCGCCGGCCTTGCCGACCGCTACTGTCGCGACAGGCACGCCTGCCGGCATCTGCACGGTCGAGAGAAGCGAGTCAAGGCCGCTTAGCGACGAGCCCTCGAGCGGCACGCCTATCACCGGAAGTATCGTCTGCGCCGCAACCGCGCCGGCAAGATGCGCGGCATAGCCCGCGCCGGCGATGATCACCTGAACGCCGTCCTTCTCGGCCTCTTTCACAAGATTCACCACCTTCTGCGGAGTGCGGTGCGCCGAGGCAATCGCCATCTTCGATCTTACGCCGAGCTCGGAAAGCGCCTTCTTTGCCTCCTCCATGACGGAGAGGTCGGAATCTGAACCCATGATTATCAGGACCTTCGCAGCTTCGGGCATGTCCTCCTCCTTTGACCTTTAACCTGTTTTCAGGGCGCGGCGGCCGATGTCGTGACGGTAATGCGCGCCCTCCCATGTGATCATGGAAACAGCGGAATATGCATTGTTTATGGCCTCGGATATGCCGCTGCCCGTGGCCGTTACGCCCAGCACTCGGCCGCCGTTCGTGACATACTCTCCGTCCTTCGCCGCGGTACCGGCGTGAAAGACCGCCGTATCGGGCAACTCGTCCGCCTGCGCGAGACCTTTTATGACGGAGCCCTTTTCATAGTCGCCGGGATAGCCGCCGGCGGCCATGACCACGCAGACGGCGGGCCTTGCATCCCATTCGAGGCGAACGGAGTTCAGCCGCTTACCTATCGCCGCCTCGATAACATCTACCAGATCCGTCTTGAGGCGCATCATTATCGGCTGTGTCTCCGGGTCGCCGAAGCGACAGTTGAACTCCAATACCTTCGCCCTGCCGTCCTTTATCATGAGCCCGGCGTAGAGGACGCCCGTGAACTCGCGCCCCTCTTCGGCCATGCCCCTGACAACGGGCGTCATTATCTCTTTCATCACGCTGTCGTGAACTTCGGGCGTAACGACGGGCGCCGGTGAGTACGCGCCCATGCCGCCCGTATTGGGACCCTTGTCGTCGTCGAAGACGCGCTTGTGGTCCTGCGAAGTGGCGAGCGGAAGGACGTTCCTTCCGTCAGATATCGCGATAAAAGAGGCCTCTTCGCCGTGCAAAAATTCCTCGATCACGACCTTGCTGCCCGCATCACCGAACGCGCGCTCCACCATTATCTCCTCAAGCGCCGCCGACGCTTCGGTGACGTCCTTGCAGATCACAACACCCTTTCCCGCCGCTAGGCCGTCCGCCTTTACGACCACGGGCATTGGATGTTTTAAAAGATACGACCTCGCCTCCTTGATGTCCGTGAAGGTCTCCGACGACGCCGTGGGGATGCCGTGCCTCATGCAGAACTCTTTTGCAAAGACCTTGGAGCCCTCGATAACGGCCGCCTCTCCTGTCGGCCCGAATATCCTGAGCCCGCTCCTTTTGAAATCGTCTACGATTCCCTTCGCAAGCGGCACCTCGGGACCCACGACCGTCAGATCGATCGATTCCTTTTTCGCGAAGGCGAGAATGCCCTCGACGTCCTCCGCCCTGACGGGAACACACTCCGCGAGCTTTGCTATCCCGGCGTTACCCGGCGCGCAGAATATCTTTTCGGCCTTGGGCGACCGCGCGAGCTTCCAAACAAGCGCGTGCTCGCGCCCCCCGCCGCCTATAACGAGGATCTTCATCTTCCGCCTCCCGAACAGGCGTCTAAAAAGGCCCATTTGAGGGCGTTCTATACTTCCGCGCCTGCTTATAAATCAAGGGAAAAGGACTATCTTGATGATTCGTGCAGTGATTCCACAGCACCGTCACTTGCGATGGCAGCGACGACCCTTATTCCTTTGCCGCCGGGATCGGTCACTTCGACCACCAGACTCACGGGCCAGACACCGACCGCTGAAGAGGCCTCGCCTTTCGGAGAAAAACGGATGTCGCTCCCGCTCACGGAGTCGATCCAGTTATCGAGCGAACCGCCGTGTTTCGCTAAGATATGGAACTTGTAGTCGAGAGCGTCGCCGGTGGGGTCGGTGAAGTCGAACCTCGCGATCCCCCTGCCCCCCTCGAACTTTACCTCGGTGATCGTTCCGCGAGGCGGCTCGTTCTCATTGAAGAAGAAGAATCCCATCGTGCCGATCTTTTTCGCTCCCCGCAGAATGTCGTATGCCGCGAATAGATCGTCCCCGCCGTATTCCTTCCCGCTGAACGCCGTCATCGCATGCGGATCGGCAAAAGATATCTCCCCCGTGCCGGCAACATCATCTATCAGAGATTCCGGTCTCAACGGCGGGATGCGCCTGCCGGTGTCGATCAGTTCCGGAGAGTCCTTGTCCACCGATAGCTTGAAGACGGCGCCGTCAGGGGCCGCCGCAAAATAGGCCTCGCCCTCGGCTGCGCGAATGAACTTGAGCTCCCTCTTAACGTTCGGCGCTTCGCCTCTGATGCATCCCCATTCCCCCTTGTTCTCGCGGCAGAGCGCGACGACACTCCTTGAGTCCACAACAGAAACGATACCGAACACCGTCTTGCCGGCAAGCTCTAACGGCACGACCGAAAGGGCCGTCGGAGGAGACGCGGCGCGCCAGAGCGGAATGAAGAGATGCTTAGCGCCCTGCGGCACGACCGAGATGATGTCGAGCCCCACACCTTGGTTCGCCTTCGCCTCGCGCGGCTGTTCTCTAAGATCGCATAAGACAAGACCGGCCACCGGCGAGTCCGCAGAGGCGCTCCCTGCCAAAGAGGCGATCTTCGTGACCTTGCACGATTCATCCGTCTTGGACGATGTCAGGGACCACGGCCTCGATTCGCCGCTCAAGACCGGATCGGGTTTCAGACGACAGGACAGCGCCTGCGATCCGGCAAGCTGCGCGGATAGTTCCCGAACGGCATGATATTCGCCCGGCGCGGCCACTATGAGCGTGTCATTGGCCGACATCGCAAGTCCTTCGATCGGGCGGTCGATATCGAGGGTGCATGCGCGAAAGACGATACGCTTCTCGTCAAAGATCTCTCTGACCGGCAAGGCCGCTATCCCTCCCGCTCCCGAATTACCGCCGGCTACAACGAGCCACGCGTATTTGAGATCGGGCGAAGTGAGCGCCGAGGCCCCCACCGACGCCCACGGAAGCATCACCGCGCGTGTTCTGGCGGGGTCATATATATCGCCGGCCGTGGCGGTCGCACCGCCGCGGTCGCAGTAGTTGGGCACGCCGTTCTTGTTATCGTCGGCCGCATCGAAGGGATCGGCGGCCGCGCATACCGGCATATCGCGACCTGCCTCGCATTGGAACGTCCCCGGAACAATGCAGCTCCCGATGGTAACCGGACAACCAACTCCCAGTCCCGCGATATCGTCATCAACTCCGTTGCAATCGCTGTCGGCTCCCATGTTCAGACAGCTCTCCGCCACAGGGAGCCCCGGCACGCATGTCTTGATCGCCCCCCCGATGCAGTTCGCGACCGTCACGCGACACGCGCCGATGCCGCACGCGGTCTCGCCCAGATCCTCGTCAACGGCCCCGTCGCAGTCGTCGTCGGCCGAGTTGCATGTCTCCTCGGAAGAAAAAACGGTCTGCACGCAGGCGATGTTCCCTTCCGGCATGCAACCGTATCGGCCCTTCCCGCACACGCCAGATAATCCTTGGGCATCGCACGCCTCTCCCGCGGAAACGGTCAAGAGATCGCAGCCGCCGCACTCGTTCCTGAACCCGCCCCCCACAGGTTCGTAGATGCATCCCGCCTTCGAATCGCAGATCTCTTCCGTGCAGACGTTCCCGTCCTCACAGGAGAGAATGCCGCCCGGGCCGCATTCGCCCCCCATGCACATATCGGCGATCGTACACATGTCGGAGTCGTCGCATGAAGTCCCGTCAGGAAAAGGAGCGTGGTTGCAGCTTCCGTCGAGGCAAAAATCCTTCGTGCACGGATTCGCGTCGCTCTCGCACGGCAGGTTCTGCGAGAGATTAAAACGCGGACTGCAGACAAGAGAACCCTGATTTGCCGCGTCGCATTCGAAGACCCCTGTGCCGCAACTGTCGGCGCGGGCAAGGCGGCAAACGTCGCCTATCTTCGCCGGAAGCTCCCCGCAGCCGCCGCAGGCGTTCTTGACCCCTTCGTCGATGTCGCCGTCGCAGTCGTTGTCAAGACCATCGCACTTTTCAGGCCTCGGCTCCACCGGCGGCGCCGAACAGACCACCGCGCCCTTTTTCGCGTCGCATACGGTCGTCCCCTCGCGGCGGCACAGACCCGCCTGACCGTTGTCGCAGGCAACGCCCATACCTGCGGCATCGTCTATGATGCCGTTGCAATCGTCGTCGAGCTTGTTCCCGCAGAGCTCCTGCTTGGGAGGACCCGGAACCGCGTCGCACTTGAGGGACGACTTATCCTCTGAACATTCAAAGCGCCCCGTCCGCTCGCAACCGCCGACGCCTTTGCGGCAGCTCCTGCCCAGATTCTCGAAATCCTCGTCCACCCTGCCGTCGCAATCGTTGTCGATCTTGTCGCCGCAGGTCTCGGCTGCGGCTTTAAGCGGCTGGCAGCGGTTCGCCTTTCCGCTAACACACGCGGCGACCGTCGTCCGGCACGCTCCGATGCCGCAGGTAAGCTCGCCCATGCCGTTGTCCGCCGTGCCGTCGCAGTCGTTATCCAGTCCGTCGCACACTTCCGGCTTGGGAACACCGGCTACGGCATCGCATATGACGCTCGTACCGTCGGGAGAGCAGCGCCGCTTCCCCTTCACAAGACATGCGCCCCGTCCCACGCCGCATGCGGCGCCTATCTCGAAACTGTCGTCCCTGATACCGGTGCAGTCGTTGTCTATGCCGTCGCACCTCTCCACGGCGTCCGGATGTATGGCGGGATTTCTATCGTCGCAGTCGCCCTTGCACGCCGTATAACCGTCGCGGTCCTTGTCAAAACCCTCGTCGGTCTCTCCGTCGCAGTCGTCGTCCTCCCCGTTGCAAATCTCAACGCGCTCGCCGGGACGCGTCATCACCTCGCAGGCAAGGGCCCCCTTCAGACAGTTCGTGAGCCCGCGCCCGCAGACGCCTTTCATGCCAGTATCGCAGGGCCTCACGCAGGAAACGCACTTCTCCCCGTCCCATTGAAAATTGGGGGGGCAGCTTTCCTTCGTTTGGGCCGCAGCGTGGACCTTGATAAGCAGCGCTGCAAGGACCGACAGGATGAAAAGTGAAGACCTGAAATGCATCCGTATCTTTGTAACATTGTGGGGCCATTTCATCAAGGCGGCATAAAGGCGGAAGACAGGTGGGTGTTCACAGATTTATTTGATCAAGAAAACGGTCTCAATTCGCCATATTTTATAAGTATTTGAAATATATGTCCTTTTTGTTAGGGGGGTGTCCACATTTTTTTGCGTTCGGGCGCAACTTTTGCCTCCTCCCTGCCGATAATAATAATGTGAGGGAGCAAATGCCGTTAATTTATGATTATTTGGATTACCGCGTTTTCCTGCGCGACGTCTGCGAATGGTTGAGGACCCACAGCAGGGGCTTTTCCTTCAGGAAGTTCGCGATGGACGCCGGCCTTTCCTCGCCCAGCTATCTTAAGATGGTCATGGACGGAGACCGCGGCCTGACCCCCAACTCCATCGGTAAGTTCGCGAAGGCGTTAAAGCTCAAGCGCCACGAGGAGCGCTTCTTTGAGGACCTCGTCAATTTCACGCAGGCGAAGAGCCACGATGAGAAGAATCGCTATTATAAGAAGCTCACGACATCGAAAAGGTACATCAAGGTGCGCCACCTTGAAAACGATCATTTCGAGTATTTTTCAAAATGGTACTACGCGGTCATCAGGGAGATGGTGACGCTTCCCAACTTCAAAGAAGACCCCGTCTGGATAGCAAAGAAGCTCAAGCCCGGCATCACGGTCACCGAGGCAAAGGCGACGATCGATCTTCTCCTGCGCTTGGGCCTTCTATCCAGGAGCGAGAACGGGAAGATGATCCAGACCGACAAGTCGGTCGCGACCGCTGACGAGGTGAAATCACTGGCGCTCGGAAACTTCCACCGCGAGATGATCCACAAAGCGGCGGAGGCGGTCACGAACAATAAGGCCCGTCACAGAAGCATTTCGTCCCTGACGGTCGCCCTTTCCCGCGACAAGTTCAACGAGGTCAAGGGCAGGATAAACGAGTTCAGAAAAGAGCTTAGGGCCATGCTTGAGGAATGCGACGGACCGCAGGCGGTCTATCAGATCAATTTTCAGCTCTTTCATCTTACAGAGGTGCACGATGAAGCATAATGCGATCATGACACTGGCGGCCGTTCTTATCGGGTTCGCCCTCTCCGCCTGCTCCGCGGGCACGGCTTTGAACCCCATGACCGGCGATATCGGCGAGACGGGGCTCCGCGTGACCGATGCCGGCAACCCCGACGAGGAGCTTGAGACGGCGAAGACCTATACGAAGGCCACCACTGTAGGTTCGGTCAATATCTCATACATGTCGAGCTGGGAAGCGAAAGAAACCAGCCCGCTCGATACGTCCTTTACGAGGAACGACGAACTGGTCTGGGCGGCGTTCAACATAGTCGACGATCAGGATCTTGACAGCTATCTGACGGAAGTGCGCGGCGATATTTCCGACCTCGCCGACTGCTCTGCCTCCGGTTTCGATTCATGCCTTAAATACGAGTTCGAGGAGGACGGATCGCTGGTGACAGAGAAATACATGTTCTACAAGAACCGGAACAAGGGCCGCGCCTTAAAGAACCTCATAGTGGTCATGACGGGCAAGGTCGCCATAGATTCGAACTGGCTGGGAACCGCGTGGTTCATACCGGTAATGCTGATAAACGAGGATTTGATCGACGACATGCAAAGATTCAGGGAGAACGCGGATCACCCCGTGCGCGGAGGATCACCGCTCAACTGAACGGCTTAAAGGATAAAAGCGAAAACCCCGCTCGGGAGAGCGGGGTTTTTTTATATCCATAGTCGGACGGCCGTGGGCCGTCGCCGACTATCTGAATATTTTCTTGATGACATCGAGCAGCGAGAATTTCTGCGACGCGGCTGCGCTGGTCTCAACCTCCGGCCTTCCCACCCGCGTGGCATTGAAACAGGAATTCCCCGGGCGGCTGCAATCGGTTGCGTGCTCGATCGTAGTGTAGAAAGACGCGTAGGCATCCTGCTCTGAAGCTCTCCATTCGCCGCAAACTTCACGCTGACTTGTGACCGGCCAATTATAGCACATGGCGGCCGGACCACCCCTGCACCAGAACTCGTACTTCTCAAAATTCACATCCTGACAGACCCGATAGTCCATCTCCTTTTCCTCCTTTTGGTTAGTGCCTGAAGTGCCTCACCCCAGTGAACACCATGGCAATGTTATTTTCATCTGCTGCTTTTATGACCTCTTCGTCCCTCACCGAACCGCCGGGCTGTACAACGGCTGTGGCCCCCGCCGCCGCAGCGGCGTCAACTCCGTCCCTGAAGGGGAAGAACGCATCGGACGCGATGACCGATCCCTTAAGCGAAGATTGCGCCTTCATCACCGCGATCTTCGACGAATCCACGCGGCTCATCTGGCCGGCGCCGATGCCGACCGTGCGGCCCGCCGCCGCGTAGACGATAGCGTTCGATTTGACGTGTTTGACCACTCTCCACGCAAACTCGAGGGCGGCCCACTCCTCTTCGGTGGGGCCGCGCTTCGTCACCACTTTCGAGCCCCTCACATCGTCACAGCTTAAGTCACGGTCGCCTATGAGCGCGCCGCCGACGACCTTGCGGAGCGCGAAGCCCGAATGCTTGAACTTTTCGCCCAATCCCGGAATTTCAAGGAGCCGTATGTTCTTTTTCTGCTTCAATATCTCCAGCGCTTTCGCTTCATACTTCGGCGCGACGATCACCTCGAAAAAGGTCTCGGAAATCGTCTTCGCGGTCGCCTCGTCGAGAGCACGGTTGAGACCGATTATTCCCCCGAACGCGGAAACCGGGTCGCAGGAAAGGGCCTTCGCGAAAGCGTCCGAGAGCGAGCCCTTGGAAACAGCGACGCCGCAAGGATTAGCGTGCTTCACTATCACCGCCGCGAACGGATTGTCAACGAATTCTCCCACCATTTCGATCGTCGCGTCCGCATCCATTATGTTGTTGTAGGAAAGCTCCTTGCCGTGGAGCTGGTTCGCGTTCGCCACGGAGGGCTCCGCGGCCGCACGCGCGTCCCTGTAGAACGCCGCCTTCTGGTGCGGGTTCTCCCCGTAGCGAAGGTCCTGCACCTTTTCGAAAGTGAGGCCGACGACGGAGGGAACCTCCAGAAGCTTTCCCGCGTCGTCGTATCGGCTCAAGTGAGTGATGATGGCGGAGTCGTAGCGCGCCGTGTGGGCAAAAACCTTCTTCGCCAGCATGAACTTGGTCTCGGCCGAGACCTCCCCGCCCTTCTCCCTCATCTCCTTGATGATCGCCGGATAATCTGCGGGATCGCAGACGACCGCGACGTCGTGATGGTTCTTGGCTGCGGCGCGGAGCATCGTGGGACCGCCGATATCTATGTTCTCTATCGCCTCCTCGAAGGTGCAGCCGGGTTTCGCAACCGTCGCTTCGAAGGGATAGAGATTCACGACGACGAGGTCTATCGGGCAGACGTTATTCTTCGCCATCTCCTCCTGATGCTTCTTGTTCTCCCTGATGCCGAGTATCCCGCCGTGGATCTTTGGATGTAAGGTCTTGAGCCGGCCGTCAAGTATTTCAGGAAAACCGGTGTGGTCGGAGATATCGGTCACGGGGACCTTTGCGTCCTTGAGCGCCTTCGACGTCCCGCCCGTGGAGATGATCTCCACGCCCATCGAAGCCAGCCCCCTTGCGAGCTCGTCAAGACCGGCCTTATCGGATACACTTATTAACGCCCTTTTTATCTTAGGCATACGCCTTCCTTTTGTCAGGGTATCACTTCACGAGCGCCTTACTGCCCAGCGAGAACATGCTCTTGATATCGTCGTCAACAAGACGGAAACCTGCGCCGACGAAATAATCCACCGGCTGCGCAGGATTGATGATGTCGTCCGCGCCGCCCATCACGTAGAAGTTCTTCGTGAGGTTTAAGTCCGCATGCGCCTTGAGATGCGGCTTTTGGCCGTATTTCGTGGTGAAGTTGAACGCCTCGAAGGTCAGACCGATGGGTCCCTTGTAATAGTCCGCGCCGACGCCGCCGGTCGATTCGATGATGCCGCCCCTCAACTGAAAATCGTAGAACTTCTTGGCCAACTGCGCCGAGAACCTGAGCGCGCTCCTGTCGATCGTTGCGGTCGTCGTCTGGACCGTCGTCGTGCTGCCGCCCACCGTCACGTCGGTCGTTCGGTTGACGTAGCGCGGGGGTGGATCGGTGTCGGACACGAGATCGAACATGATGGCCTTGTCGGGCGCCGGCTTGAAATTGAGCGACACGTAGTGCTTGAAGTCGCTGCTGTTGACCATGTATTCCGTGTGATATCCTATCTCCGTCTCGAGCTTCTTGAACCCGCCCATCGTCTCGTTCAAGTTATCGAGCGCGCTGTTGAGCTTCTCGACCGTTTCCTGGTCGTTGACGAGCGCGCCCACCGTGCCCTTGCCCTCGTCAATCTTGCGCGTGATGGACGCTATGCGGTCGATGGATTCCTGCACATTGGAGCGGCCGGCCGCCAGCATGCTCTTGAGCTCCGTCGTGAACTCCGCGAGGTTCGAGGCGATCTTGTCGACGTTGCCCTGATTGTTGAGAGCCATTACCTTTATCGATTCGCTGAACTTATCCAGATTGCTCACTATGCGATTGATGGGCGCGCCGTCGTCGGTTCCCACCATCGTCCGAAGCGAGGACGTCACCGCCTTTATGTCGCCCGCGATATCGTTGAACTGGTTGATGAGCGTGTTCATGTCGCCGGACGTCATCGTGTCGGCGATCTCAGCGCCGGAGACCAATATCTCGCCGTCGGGCGAGCCGGGCAGGAGCTCGACATAGGTCTCTCCAAGAAATCCGCGCGTGCGCAGCACCGCGCGGCTGTCGGCCGACATCTTCACGTTGCGGTTGAGGAGTATGGTCACCTTGGCGCGGCGCGAATCGAAGAGATCTATCTCCCTGACGACGCCGACCTGTACGCCGGCCAGCTCGACGGGGGCCTTGATCTTGAGGCCCGTGGCGCGGTCGAAGACGGCGACGAGCTCGTAACCTCGTCCCGCGGTCACGGCGCGCTCGCTCACCTTGACGGTGATCACGGCCGCAAGCAGGATGATGGCGGCGGCAAAGAGCCCCACCTTCATCTCCGTTGAAATATTCCTCATGCCCCCTTCCCCTTCGCACTTCCGCTTGCCGACAGGAACTCCCTGACGACCGGATTTTCGGAACGCGCGAGCTCTTTCGGCCCGCCGCACTCGATTATCCTTCCCTGATGGATCATCGCGATCTGATCCGCCACACGGAAAGCCGATTCGATATCGTGGCTGATCACGACTGACGTGATTTTCAAGGTTTGTTGCATGGATAAAATCAGGTTGTCAATAGCAACCGACATGATGGGGTCGAGCCCCGTCACCGGCTCGTCGTAGAGGACTATCTCCGGCTCCAGAACGATGGCTCGCGCAAGGCCCACGCGCTTCTTCATGCCGCCCGAAAGTTCGGAGGGCATCTTCTCGGTGGCGCCTTCGAGGCCAACGAGCGAAAGCTTCTCCCTCACTATGTGCCCTATCTTCTCCTCGTCCTTCATGAGCTTATGTTCACGGAGCGGGAACGCGACGTTCTCGAAGACGGTGAGCGAATCAAAAAGGGCCGCGCTCTGGAAGAGCATGCCGAAGCGGCTCCGAAACTCGTTGAGCTCGGCACGCGAAAGTTTTGAGATATCCACGCCGTCGACGGCGACCTGCCCGCGGTCGGGCTTAACAAGCCCTATGATGTGGCGCAGAAGCACCGTTTTTCCGCATCCGGACGGTCCTATGATGACCGTGATCTTCCCCCGCGGGATAGTCAGGTTGACGCCGCGGAGGACCGGCTGGCCGTTGAAAGATTTGTGGACGTCCCTTATTTCGATCATCTGTTTATGAAATACTCCAGTATCCAGCTCGTGAGGAAATAGTCCGTCACAAGGACCGTGACCGAAGAATAGACGACCGCGCGCGTCGTCCTCTTGCCGACCCCTTCCGCCCCGCCCGACGTCATGAACCCCTCGTAGCAGCTGATGAGCGAGATCAGAAACCCGAAGACGGCCGCCTTGACCAGCCCGCTTATGAAGTCGTCGCCGTCCACATAATAATAGAGCTTCGTGAGGAACGGCCCCTCCGGGATGTGCAAAATGAAGATGCCGATGAAATAAGCGCCGAGTATCCCTATGAAATTGTAGAGCACGGTAAGCACGGGAACCATGAAGACCGTGGCCCACAGCCGCGGCACGACCAAATACTGGATGGGGTCGACCGCCATCGTCTCGAGAGCGTCCACCTGTTCGGTAACGCGCATTGTGCCTATCTCCGCCGCCATCGAGGAGCACGCTCGCGCAACGACCATGAGCGCGGTGAAGACCGGCCCCATCTCGCGCGTAAAGGAGAGCCCCACCGTCGCCCCAACCATTATCTCCATGTTGAAGAGGCCGTAGACCTTTCCGATGTTGAGGGCGAAGACGGCGCCCGAAAAGAAGGCGGTGAGCGCGATGATGCCCGTGGACCTGACGCCGACGAACTCCATCTGGCGAAAGAACTGAACGGTCCGAAACGGCGGCCTTATCGTCCACGCCAGCGCATCTCCCACAAAGGAGGTGAACTTGCCGAGCGCCCTTGTCTTATCGATGACAAGGGCACCAAGAGGGGTGATGACTGGGGAGATAAAATTTAAAACCCGGTCCATAATTTAAAAGGTCAAGATTGAGGTTAAGGTCAAGGAGGGCTGCTTTCATTGACCTCTACCTAAACCTTAACCTTATTCTTTATATATCCTTGGCATTCTCTTTGATATTCCACAGAATATTTCATAGGCAATAGTATCGCTCTTTTTGGCAAGTTCCTCCACGCCCACGAACTCATTTCCCTGATGCCCCATGAGGGTGACCATATCGCCAACCGACACGTTGGGGATATCGGTCACGTCCACCATGATCATGTCCATGGTGACCCTGCCCACGACCGGCGCCCTTTTTCCCAGAACTATCACTTCCGCCTTGCCCGAAAGCGCCAGGGGATAACCGTCCGCGTAGCCGATCGGCACTATGGCGAGATACGTCGGACGCTTTGCGACGAATGTGCATCCGTAGCTCACCGGCGTGCCGGCGGGGATGTGTTTCAAAAGCGCTATCTTGCTTTCAAGGCCCATGACGGGCTTGAGCGCAACGCCCTTGGGGAGCGCAAAGCCGTTCGTGGCGCCGTAGAGCGCGATGCCGGGCCTCGCCCAACACGTCTTCGAACCGGGGACGGCGACCGGCTCCCCTCGGAGCATCGCCGTGCTGTTCGCAATGTGCCACAGATCTATCGGACCTAATTTCGCTTCGATCTGCCCCTTGCTTTCGACTAATGTCTTCGCCTGCCGCGACGAGAAGTCGTGATCGGCCGCGTTCGCAAGGTGGGTCATCACCCCCTCGACAAAGAGCCATTTGCACTGCGAAAGGCGTTCCAGAAGTTTCGGCAACGCCTCGGGACGCGCGCCCAGCCGGCTCATGCCCGTATCGACCTTCAGATGAACGGCCATCCTCTTCTTAGCGGAGGCCGCGACCGCCTCAAGGAAATCTATGACCTCCGCCGAGTGGACGACAGGCGTCAGATCCGCACCGACCATCATGCCGGAGGCGGGCGAGCCCATGCCCATGAGGCCCCCCATCACGATGATCTTCTTCTTTATACCGGCGTTACGAAGCTCCAGCCCCTCTTCAACAGTTGCGACGCCAAGCGCCACCGCGCCGCATTCAACGAGCTTGCGTGCGACGGGAACCGCTCCGTGACCGTAAGCATCCGCCTTGACCATCGTGAGGATCTGGGCGTCTTTGGGCAGGATATCTTTGAGCGTGCGGTAATTTTGGGCGAGCGCTGAGAGGTCTATCGTTGCGCATGTGGGCCTGAAAAAAGGCGTTGGGACGTGTCCTTGCATAAATATGTCGCGGCTTTAACAAGCATGGGGGGGGTTGTCAAAAATTAAATTACCCTGTATGAGGTGGCGTATGAAAAACAAGATCACCTGCACCTACATCGGGCATGCAACGACGCTTATCTCGATAGGCAAGACGAACATACTGACCGATCCCCATTTCGGGGGCCGGACCCTTTTCTTCAAGAGGCGCGCGCCGCTCTCGTTCGACCCGTCGCTTTTGCCCGACCTTGCCTGCGTCCTCATATCGCACACGCATTTCGACCATCTGCACGTAAGCAGCTTCAAATACATTGCGCGGAACGTGCCGGTGGTCGTGCCCGAGGGATGCGAGGGAGCGGTCGGCAAGTTCATAGAGAACCCCGTCATAGAGCTCTCGCTCTTCGCCGCGCACCGGCTCCCCGACGGAACGAAGATAACGGCGGTGCCCGCAAGACACAGGGGCGGCCGGTTCTCGCAGCTTAGATTCGCGACGTCGTGCGGCTACCTGATCGAGAGGGACGGCGCCGCAGTCTTTTTCACCGGCGACAGCGCGTACGGAGAGCATTTTGCCAAGATCGCCGACCTCGCGGAGATAGATCTGGCGCTTCTCCCGATCTCCGGCTATTCGCCGCAATGGTTCATGTCGAACCGGCACATGACGCCCTCGCAGGCCGTGGACGCCTTCGAGGACCTGAAGGCGCGCCACATGATGCCGATCCACTGGGGATCCTTCTCGCTTTCGCTTGAATCGCCGGGAGAACCCATCGAGCGCCTGACGAAGATCTTAGAGGACAGGCCGGACCTCAAAGAGCGCGTCCACATCATGCCGCACGGGGAAAAGTTCACGATCGAGAAGGACGCCTGAACACCGGAGCGGATTTTGATCAATTGACATTATCAATGCAGCTCTGCTACAGCATGGAGCGTCGCTAGGGGTGCGGAGCTGAGACCTTGCCGGTAGGCAAGGAACCCTGGAACCTGATCCGGATAATGCCGGCGCAGGAAAGCGAAAATAAAAAACCCGCACCTCTTCTTTAAGAAGGGCGGGTTTTTTAATTATTCGCCGCAGGGACGCGGAGGACGAGATCATGAAAAAAATAACGATCAACGGAAAGATCGCAGACACAACAGCGGAGACGATCGATGTATTGCTGAAAGAGCTGTCGGTGCCGCGCGAGGGGCTGGCGGTCGCCGTGAACGATGAGATCATACCGCGTACACATCATAGCGAGCATATATTAAATGAGGGCGATGTTGTTGAAATCATAAAACCAATCGGTGGGGGATAAAAGGATGGCGCAGGGGCATCCCTTCATCTTCCACTGCTGGAGTTCTATATGGATACACTTAAAATCGCAGGCCGGGAATTTCATTCACGCCTCCTAATAGGCACAGGAAAGTTCCCGTCGCATGAAACCATGCGGGATGCGATTTCAGCGTCGGGTGCGAAGATCGTCACCGTAGCGCTAAGGCGCGTGAACCTGACATCTCCCGAGAACGACATACTGTCCTTCATCGATCGCAGGAAATATCTGCTGCTCCCCAATACTTCGGGCAGCAGGAACGCGAAAGAAGCGGTGATGCAGGCGCGCCTTTCGCGCGAGGCCGGAATGGGCGACTGGGTAAAGCTCGAGGTCGTCCCCGAGCCCGACTATCTCCTTCCCGATCCCGTCGAAACGCTTGAAGCCGCGAAGATACTCGTGAAGGACGGCTTCGTCGTTCTCCCCTACATTAATGCGGACCCTATCCTTGCCAAGAAGCTCGAGGATGCCGGATGCGCGACGGTCATGCCGCTGGGCTCCCCCATCGGTTCGAACCGCGGCCTGAAAACGCGCGATTCGATAAGGATAATAATCGAGCAGTCGAGCGTCCCTGTGGTAGTGGACGCGGGGCTGGGCGCTCCGTCGCACGCAGCGGAGGCGATGGAGATGGGCGCGGACGCGGTGCTGGTCAACACGGCCATAGCGACGGCTGACGAACCCGCGCGGATGGCAGCGGCTTTCAAACAGGGAGTGGAGGCGGGAAGACAGGCATTCCTCGCAGGATGCCCCGCCCCCAAGGAGAAGGCGGAGGCATCGAGCCCGCTCACGGATTTTTTAAAATCCCCTCCTTTGTAAGGAGGGGTAAGGAGAGGTAGACCATTATCCACACCGATTTGACTGATGTCGAACTTGAGGCACTTGCCGGCCGCGCGCACGATTTGACAATTCAGCGCTTCGGCAGGACTATCAAGCTCTACGCGCCGGTGTACCTCTCGAACAGCTGCGTCAATGCGTGCCGCTATTGCGGATTCAACAGACACGCCAAGATAAATCGTATCACTTTGACTGTCGAAGAAGCATTGCAAGAGGCCGACTTCTTAATAAATCAGGGACACCGTCACATACTTTTAGTGGCGGGAGAGAATCCAAATGCGTTTCTCCCCCTTTGTAAGGGGGAGACAGAGGGGGTAGATCTACCCTCCCTATCCCTCCCTTACAAAGGGAGGGAATACAATGGGGCCATGTGCAATTATTTGGAGAAGATAGCAATAAAACTGCGCCCACGCGTCGCCAAGCTTCTGATAGAGGTCCAGCCGTTCGACGAGGCGTCGTATAAGCGTCTTGCCGATGCGGGAGTCGACGGGGTGACGCTCTATCAGGAGACGTATCACCGCGCGACGTATGAGGCGATGCATCCAGCCGGTCCCAAATCCGATTTCTGCGCGCGTCTTGAGGCGATAGAAGCCGCAGGCCGAGCCGGCATGAGATTCTTGGGGATAGGCGCGCTCTTGGGACTCTACGACTGGCGCTTCGAAGCTGCCGCTCTGATCGAACACGCGCGCGCACTCAAGAAAACATT
This sequence comes from Bdellovibrio sp., assembly GCA_020723205.1. GTDB lineage: Bacteria > UBA10199 > UBA10199 > 2-02-FULL-44-16 > DYJF01 > DYJF01. The sequence continues at coordinate 8,417 of DYJF01000006.1, read as the reverse complement.
CTGGCAGGCGAACATAAGCGTGAGCTTTCCCCGCATCCGCGACTGCGCCTCCGATTTTAAGATGCCCGCTCCGGTCTCCGACAGGGAGCTCGTCGAGATGATAATCAGGATGCGCCTCGCACTTCCCGATGCGGACCTCACCATATCCACGAGGGAGCCGGCCGGACTGCGCGACCGGCTGATACCGCTGGGGATCACGCAGATGAGCGCGGGTTCCGCCACATCCCCGGGCGGATACTCAAAAGCGAAAGATGCAGGAGAGCAATTTCACATTGAAGACACAAGACCGTCTCATGAGTTCGCGAACGCATTGTCACAAAAAGGTTATCAACCGGTATGGAAGGACTGGATATGAATAATTCGCCGCAGAGACACAGAGAACACAGAGAAAATATCTTTACTCAACTCCGTTCCGCCAGAAACGGGATACTGACAAAAGAAATGAAACATGTCGCCGCCGATGAGGGCCTCGAGCCGGAATTCGTCCGAAAGGAAATAGCCGCGGGCCGCATGATAATTCCGGCCAATGTCAATCATAGGAACCTAAAACCCATAGGGATAGGCATCGCGGCCCGATGCAAGATCAACGCGAACATCGGCAACTCCGCAATAAGCTCCGACGAGGGCTTGGAGCTCAAAAAGCTCTGCGTCGCGCTGGAACACGGCGCCGACGCCGTGATGGACCTCTCCACCGGCTGCGACATAGACAGGATAAGGCGGGCCATCGTCGCCGCCTGCGACAAGCCGGTCGGGACCGTTCCCATGTATGAGGCGGCCGAGATGGTGGAGAAGATCGAAGATCTGACGGTCGACCAGCTGATGGCCGTCATCGAGAGGCACGCCGAGCAAGGGGTGGACTTCATAACCGTCCACTGCGGGCTCTTGCGCTCGCACATACCGCTCGCCCAAAAACGCGTCACGGGAATCGTCTCACGCGGCGGCGCCCTTCTTGCGCGGTGGATGAAGAAACGGGGAGAGGAAAATCCGCTTTATACGAACTTCGACCGCCTGCTTGAGATATGCCGGAAGCACGATCTTTCGCTTAGTTTGGGCGACGGACTGCGACCCGGATGCCTTGCCGACGCCTCCGACTCCGCCCAGTTCGCCGAGCTTGAAACCTTGGGCGAACTGACCCGAAAAGCATGGGAAAAAGACGTTCAAGTAATGGTTGAAGGTCCGGGACATATCCCCTTTGATCAAATAGAATTTAACATCAAAAAACAGATCGAACTCTGCAACGGGGCCCCCTTCTATGTCCTGGGTCCGCTTGTCACGGACATCGCCGCCGGCTACGACCATATCGCCTCGGCCATCGGGGGCACGATGGCGGCCTACGCCGGCGCCTCGATGCTCTGTTACGTGACCCCCAAGGAACATCTGGGGCTCCCCGCCGAAGAGGACGTCCGTCAGGGGGTCATAGCGCACAAGATAGCCGCCCACGCCGCCGACATCGCGCGCGGCCGAAAAGGGGCAAGGGAGCGGGACGACGCCTTATCGCGCGCCAGATTCGCGCTGGACTGGGAAAGGCAGTTCGAGCTGCTCCTCGACCCCAAGCGTGCCCGCGAGTACTGGGAATCCGCAAGGCCCGAGGTCTCAGGTCTCAGGTCTCAGGTCTGCTCAATGTGCGGCCCGAAGTTCTGCGCCATGAAGCTCTCGCGAGAGCTGACGGATTTGTGAATTTCAAAATTACTTATTGAAGTCCCGAGGAGAGGCCGCAGCGACACGAAAGCCGACCCTGCCGCTCCTGTAGTCCGGATGGTGGCTGACGCGGTCGGCCGCGTGAAGAGCCCGGGAAACATTATCGCTCCAAGCCCCGCCGCGCACACTGCGAGAAGTCCCTCTCAATGGTCCAAGCGGGTCAACAACATCTCCACGGGGATAATCATCGTACCAGTTCTGCATCCATTCCCATACGTTTCCCGTCATGTGGCGAAGACCGTTCTCAAGTGTCGGATATCTCGGATCATCCACGTCAACAGGTGATTGGGTTGATTCGTCGCCGTAGTGCGCCTCTTCGTGCGTGAGCTTTCCGCTGGGTGTGGCATAGTCGCGGAGCTTGTCGGTTCCATGAACGACCCTTGCGGCCATCTCCCACTGCCACTCCGTAGGCAAAGTGCCTCCGTGCAACGTGGCATATACGAACGCCTCGTACCAGTTTACATTTATGACCGGCTTTCTTGGACCGTCAAGTCGTGCGGAGGGATTGTGATCTTCGATGTGTACAGTCAAGAGAGAATCTGAAAAGACCTGAACCTTTTCCTTAACAATGCTCCCCAAGATACCGGTACCGGCGGCCTCGATGATGGCTCCGGCGTTTTCCATAACGGCGCCCCTCACCTCCTCTTCACTCGGACCTAAGGCAAGCACGCCGAGAGTTCCCGTTGCAGGATCGTTGGCGAACAGTGCAAAGCGGTTGGGACCGAGGGAGGCGACGAATCTGCCGTACTCTTCGTTCGTGACAGGCGTGCGTCCCATTTGAAAAGAAGAGACAGTGGCGCGGTGGGCGGCGCCATGAACTCCGGCTCCCATAAAGAACGTCCTGCCCAGAATGGGAACGAGTGTGGGACGCAAGAGAGCAAAGTTAGAGGCCGTAAAACTTGAGAGCGAGGTACCGGTCAATACGCCTGTAGACATATATTACCCTCCTTATCGCTTTATCAGCGCCTGTTTATCGCATGGGAGCAAGATAAGTTGCTAACTTTTTTCGTTATGATTATCAAGTGGTTAAATGATTGCCGGCTTTCGGGACCGACAACGCGTCTCGAAAGATGTGCAGACCATGCGGCTCTCGGCCACCTTTTTTCGTCTCCCTCCGCTCCTTCTGTGATCTGGTGACGTTCACCTAAGCCGGGAGACCGGAAAAAAGCTGCCCTGCGCCGCCTATGGTCTGCACACCCGTTCTCGCCTGCGGTGATACAGAAACCTACGGTCCGCAGAAGACAGGCCATGCTGCCCCGCCGGCTGACGTAGGGCAACTCTTCGAACGCTCCTGGCTTGGCATAAGCAAGGGGACGCTTCTCCTGTTCACACGAACTTCATGTGAAAATGAGAAGCGTCCCTTGGCTGTGGTTTCAGAAGGACGTGAGATGAGTTGGCCGTAAGGAAGCTGGCACTGATCTATAACTCCGGATGTAGTTTGACATATGCATCTCATCTGCTAGCATGCGGCACTATGAAAGAGGCGGGGCTGACAAAACAGGAACGAAGTTTTCTGGCGCTGGTGCGCATCTTGATGGTCCTCTTCTTCCTCGCGACGCTCCTTTTCATCTTCCTCCCTGACTGGACCTTAAATTACCTGACCGCCATCGGGCGCGGCATCTTCGGCTGGAGCGAGCCGCCGCTGACGCTGGGCTCGGAACGCTTCTGGTGCGTGCTCGCGATATCCATGCTTACGACTGTAACCTTCATCTGCATCGAGGTGCAGCGCGATTTTTTGAGGAAGATAGAGTTCATGCGCGCGGTAATAATCGCAAAGCTCACCTCCACCGTCGGGTTTCTCGTCTGCTTCTTCTGGTACGAGGAGCGCTTCTTTTACGCCGTGGGCGCGCTGGTGGACGGCTTCATATTCGCGCTGACGTGGTACTATTACAACGCGGCGATCAAGAGCCGCTCAAGGTAACGCCGTGAACCCCAAGAACACGCCTCCTCTGCTCACCCCCGAGATCCTCGAATTCGCGTGGGGCGTGCTCAACCGCTGGCTCCCGAAGGAGGCGCTCGCTGTTATCGTCCGGCTCATGAAGAGCCGTCAGACAGACGAGTTCGGCCTCGACCCCAACCTCGTCTGGTATCTCAGGCCGTTCTTCGAGTTCCTCTACCGCCACTATTTCCGCGTGACGACGACCGGTATCGGGAACATACCGCCCGCGAAGCCCGCTATCATAGTCGCGAACCACGCCGGCTCCGTTCCTTACGACGGCGTGATGATAAACCTTGCGGTCTATAACGAACACCCGAAAAGGCGGCCGGTTAGGTTCCTCGTCCACGACTTCGCGTTCAAGATGCCGCTGCTCGGCTCTTTTATCTCGTGAACAGGCGGCGTACGATCGTCTCCCGAGAACGCGGAAAAGCTCTTGACGCACGACCAGCTCATTCTCGTATTCCCGGAAGGCATCAAAGGGATAGGGAAACCCTACGATCAAAGATACAAGCTGCAACGCTTCGGCCGCGGCGGGTTCGTCCGGCTGGCGATGAAAACCGGCGCGCCGATAATCCCCACCGCAGTCATCGGCTCCGAGGAGATACACCCCATCGTCTTCTCATCGGACGAACTGGCGAGGCCCCTGGGCGTCCCCTTCTTCCCGCTCACGCCGACCTTCCCGTGGCTGGGCCCGTTGGGACTGGTGCCGCTGCCCACCAAGTGGCGCATAATCTTCGGAAAGCCAATGAGCTTTGCGAAGTTCAAGTCCTCCGATGCGGACAACGAGAAGCTCGTGGCAAGACAGGTGGAGATCGTAAGAAAGAAGATACAGGCGACGATCGACGCGGCCCTCAAAAAACGCAGATCGATCTGGTTCTAGAACTGCGCTAAAATTTCCTTCGTAAGTTTCTTCCCAAGTTCCACGCCCGGCTGGTTGAACGGATTCACGCCGGAGAGCGCGCCCGAAAACGCCGTGTATATCTCGTAGAACATGAAGAGCTCGCCCAGCGCCTGCGGCGATATCTTAGGGACCGTAACCGTGACCACCGGCCGCTTGTTCGTGACGAGCGCCTTCGTGGACGCCCTCTGCGAGGCGATGAGTATCTTGCCCATATCGTGTCCCTGAAGGTGCTCGAACCCGGCCATCACCTGCGTTACCGGCACGGTCTTCGAGAACTCCTCGAGCCCAAATATAGTCATCACCTTGTCGTTGGGGCCTTCCATGAAGAGCTGCATCTGGGAGTGCTGGTCGGTCGCGCCCACCGCCTTCACAGGCGTCATCCCCTTGCCGTCCTTCCCGAGACTTTCCGCCACGAGTTGTATGTACCAGTCGGCGAAGAGCGAGAGCTTGTCGCAGTACGGCATGACCACGGATATTTTCTTCCCCTTCTTCGAGCTCAATATGTCGTTCACAGCCGCGTTCTTGTAGGCGGGGTTCATCTCGAGATCGGCATCGGCACAGACCCTGCTGATGTTGCGTGCGCCGTCGATCATGCCCTCGATGTCCACGCCCAAACAGGCCGCCGGAAAGAGACCGACTGCGGAAAGGACGGAGAAACGGCCGCCCAGCTTTGAGGGCAGATCGAAGGAGGGAACGTCCTCCTCTTTGACGAACCTGCGAAGTATTCCCGCCTCCGGATCGGTCGTCACATAGACGTGCTCCTTCCACTTTCCGCCGAGGCGCGCCTTGAGCATAGGCAGAGCGACGAAGAACTGCGCCATCGTCTCCGTGGTCGTCCCGGACTTCGAGATGACGTTGAAGCACGTCTCTTTGAGATCGACATATTCGAGAAGCTGGCTCATCGTGTCGGGGTCGATATTGTCGCAGACGAAGAGGCGCGGCGCTCCGCCCCTCTTCTTCCTTTCGAGGAGGTTGGCATAGGGCGGTAGGAGCGTGCCCGCGATGCAGCGCAGCCCCAGAGCGGAACCGCCGATGCCTAAAACGACCAAGTTCTCAAATCTTGATTGCACCTTTTCCGCGGATTTCCGGAATCTCGATGCCAGCCCCACCTCGAAGGGATAGTCCATGAAGATGGCTTCCTTGGACGCGCGCCATTTCTGAAGCTGCTCGTGGGCGCTTGATATCCGCGGGCGGATCAGCGCCAGCTCGTCGGGGGTGACGCCGTTCTCGGACCCTACCGCTTCCGCCATGCAACCTGAAAAATCTATTTTTATCATAGGGCCCTCAAGTCGCATTCGAGGGGATTTTTGTCAAGGGCGCAGGAAGGATCAATGAGCGATCATTTCTCTGTGTCTCTGCGTCTCTGCGGCGGATCTCAAAAGGCCAGTTGGCCCTTCATGACGACCACGACCTTGGCACCGGAGAGAAACTGGTCAAAGAGGTCGTTGCCGGAGGGTTTTTCCGAAAGGGTGGTCTCCAGATGCAGCGTTATATTGCCCTGCGAGAGGGGTTCTATCGTTTCTATCTCGAGGTTCGGGACCTCGAAGTCTATCATTGACGCCATTCCGGGCGTGACGTCCGCAGCAGTCGCCTCGCCCAGCACGAAGCGTATGCGAAAGACGACGTCTTTCATGGTTATTCGGCTGCCGTCGAAGGTGCCGGTCGCGGCCTTCCCCTGCCCGCCGCTGATCACCAGAGTCCCGACGACCCCCGGAGGCAGTTCAGGTATCTCCGTGTAGCGCAGGACCATGAGCGCGGGCGGAAAATCGTCCATGCGCATCGTCGCCTCGCCGCCGCTTAAGGTGAACTTCACGGCGCCGCCGAGCTCCAAATCGCGCGGCCCGCCCGAATAGAGCTGCGGTATGTCCACCGCAAAGCCGCCGGTATAACAGGCGACGCCGTCGCCCGCGATGCATTCGCCGGGTTTGCCGCCCGCCTCTATCTCACCGTTGGGTCCGACGATGGCCTGCCCCACCAGCTCGATCTGTATGAGGCCCGATCTGGGATAGTCGTAAGATGCCTGCAGTATCGCGCGGTGTATGGCGGTGCCGTCGTCCTTCTCCGGCCTCTCGCCCGTGGGATACGGGACGAAGCGGTCGGGCCTTCCCGTCTCCCATCCGCCGTAGTTAGCAAAAGTAGTTTCCATGTTCAGCGGCGCATATGTAACGGTGATAGAAAGAGCGCTGCCGGGAGGGATGACGATGTCCTTCGTACCCACCGACTGATCGCCGACCTTCGCCGAATCCATGCGGAAATGGCCGGCGGAGTTGCTTCCCTTGTCGAACGCTATCACGCGAATATGCTGCTCTTCGCTCGTATCGTTGTTGGCCACATAGATGACCTTCTGCGTGGACGTCGTGACCTGCGTCGTATCGAAGTTTTCGATGTGATATTCCGCGAACTGGTTCCCGCTGCATGAAACGAAGATGGAGAGGAATAAGAAACTTAAGATCGCGGAGAGGAAGTATTGTCTTGCTACGGCGGCTCGCCTCAAACGCCGTCTCGCCGCCTGCGACTGCGGACGCTGCACGTTAGAGGGCTGCTGAACGCAGCGTCCTCGACGCCGCAAGACAACGACTTCCTCTCCGCGATCTATTTCTATGCCTACGCTCATATCTTCGTTACAGTTTCGCTTTTTCTTGAAAAAGGCCATGCGCGGTGCGTCCGGCGCACAGCGGCATATTTTTATCGCCGATTTGCGGAAAATGTTGCTTGAAATAAGTGCGGAAGTGTTCAAGTGTAGAAGTCGTTGAAATATAAATGGAACTTATCCGGTTTTTGACTCCTACACTCCTACACTTCTACACTTTTTACTGGCTGCAAAGGCCTTGAAGGCCTCTATGCTGGAATATCGCGGCACAAATAGTGCGCTTTTCATCCTGGAATTGTCCAATATCCACGGGTAACGCATGAAATCGAGCTGGCCGGGGGGCGAGCCCACGAGGCGGAGCCGCCATAAGAGGGCTGTCATGGGATATAAAAGCCACGAAGGGAGCGTTATACAGGCCTTTTGGGCCATATGGGCTATCTCCGAGAACTTCACGGTCCCGTCCCCCGCTACATTATATATACCGTGGACCTTCTTTTCGATCGCCGCGACTAGACAGTCGGCCATGTCCACTTCGTGTATGAACTGAAAGTCGATGTCGCGAACGCCCGTCTCGTCCTTCATCTTCGGGACAACGGGGAACTTCAACACTTCGAAAAAGCTGTTGTCGGTGTTGGGCCCGACGAACAGGCAAGGCCTTAGGAGCACGAACGCGCACTCCGGATGGCCGCTCATAAACTCCTGCGCCATGAGGTCGGTCGCGGCCTTGAGACGCGAATAGCTGTAGGCGGGATTACCGTTTAGCGGCGAATCTTCGACGTACGGCTGGGGGCTTCCGGCGTACGCCCCGTAGGCCGCGACACTCGACATGAAGACGGCCTTCGGCGTTCCGCCCACGGATAAATTGTGCAGGAAATTCGCGGCACCCTTCGTGTCTATCTCCGCTTCCCTCTTTTCGTCATGCATCGCGTTCACGACGAACGCCAGATGCACAGCACAGTCGGGCCTCGCCTCGCGGAAGAGAGCACCCATCGCTTCGGAATCTGTCACCGAACCTTGGACAAAGCGCGCGTAGGGGGACTCGTCAACGGGCCTTCTGATGTCCATCCCATAGACCTCGTGGCCCCTCTCTTTGAGGATGGATACCGCTTTGGAACCGAGATAACCCGCTGAACCTGTGATGAGTATGCGCATAGAACGCGGTCATTCTATGTACTTCGCGAACACAGTGCAACAGAAGTCTGCACCTTGTGGCAAGCATCTCGCGGCCTTCGAAAATAACTCTAAAGATGTGCAGGCCCGGCGGCTCTCATAATGATTGCCGGCTCTCG
>DYJF01000065.1 GCA_020723205.1 Bdellovibrio sp. | reverse complement strand
TCCCGCCGGTCGACGGCTTCCGACCCCATTGAAAAATCCAATATCACATCAGGGTTCATTACGATGACGTTTTCAGCGTCCCACCTCGGATATCTTACCGAACCTTCGGGGACGACGTTATCAGCTCCGATGATATCAAGGATCTCGTTCATATAAGTGCGGCTGCCGAACACGATGAGCGGTCTTTTCCCGACGACGGCGAGAACTCTTCTTTTTGGAACGGCCCCCCACTTTTTTCCGACGTCCGACAACCTCCCCTGCATTCTCTCGACGATCCTTTTGCCTTCGTCCTCGCGCCCGACGATCTGCGATATCTTCATGATCGACGAGATCGTTTCATCAAGCGTTGTGAACGGCAGTATTGCGGTTCTAATGCCCATCTTTTGAAGGGTCTCTATAGATCTCTTCGAGCTTTCCTCCTCCGATCCGATCACGATATCGGGCCTCAATGCAATGATGGGTTCCGTGAACGGACGAGTGTAGTCGGCCACAATGGGCAGCTTTTTCGCCTCTTCAGGGCGATCACAATATTTGGTGACGCCGACGACACGGTCGCCGGTTCCGAGCGCGAAAAGTATCTCCGTAATGTTCGGCTTGAGCGATACAATGCGCTGCGGGGAAGCAAACACTTCCGCGGACCACAGAGCGATCAGACAAACGATGATGACGATCCTATTCTTCATATTCCGCGAATGTTATCGACGACGGAGGGGCGCCGACGGCCACGGGGCCCGCGAGCGTCGTTCCGCTGCCGTTCATTACAATAATTCCGGCGTTACCGAAAGCGGTTTCCGCTATATAAAGGTTGCCGTTCTCATCTATCGAAAAATCAGGAAGATAAAAACCGCCTGTCGTGTAGAACGCGTTATTCACCACTTCATACGTCGTCGGGTTGAACAAAGCGATCGTCAGTCCGCCCGCTATTACATAGCCGGCCGTGTCGGAGGCGAGTCGTATCGCCTGCGTATATCCGCCAAGCGCTGCGTCGTCCACAACAAACCCCTTGCTCTCCATGGCGGCGGGGTCGATCACTTCTATTCCGCCGTAGGGATCGTTAACGTCCGTCGCGAAGTTGTCGAACACCCCGCTCTCTGAAATATAGACCATCTTCGTAAGCGGCGAATAGGTGATATCGGCCGGGTTCCTTCCGGTGAGCGTTATGACGTCGACGATCTCGTCCGTTTCCATGTCCACAATCGCAAGCTTGCCGTTCGTATTCGCCTTTTCGAGCAGGTTCGCAGGCAGATCCTGCAGAGTTATCAAAAGATAGTTTTCGACGCCCACCATCTGCGCGGCGCGGGAAAGTTTTTCGCCGTCGTCGTTCATGTAGGACTTGAAATCAAGCGCGCCCAGCTTTTCGCCGGTCAGCGGTTTTATAATGAGGACGTCGCTCGCGTCCGAAGCGTCGTTGTGCGCGTCAAGCCGCGTGACGTACGCCTTCTCTTCGGAGACGACCCAGATATCCTGCGGATTGGAGCCGGAGCCGACGGAATAATCCGCTATCACCCCGCAGCCGTCCGGATTTATCACCTGAATGGTGTCCGCGCCGAAGCGGTTTATGACGTATATCTTGTCGAAAAAACTCTTCAGAACGACGTCGGAGCCGTCGGTCGTGACAAGCGCGGTTCTCGCCGAATAGTCGGCGGTGCTAACCGAGGCGAGACTTCCCACGGGATCCGTCCAGTTCGTCGCGGCGACCACGGCATTCTTCCCCAATGGTATCGAAACGTCAGCGGGGTGCGTGGGCGAAACGAGCGCCGCCCCTTCCTGCGGCGTAGTATCGGGCGCCGGCGCGGTAAGGTCCTGAATCGCCGAGGTACAGGATGCGAACACAAGCAGCGTCAGAAGTGAAAGAGCCCTTTTCATAACCCCTCCTTTTTATCATTATATCTTTATCTCCAACGAGCCCCAGTACGACCTCCCCGGCATGGGAAAACCGATCACGTCGGAAACGCGGTCGTTCAATATGTTCTGCGCCCAGAAGGAGAGCGCGATATGTCCTATGAAATTGAATGTGACGCCGCTCCCCAAAAGCGTCCTGTTGGTGAGGAGCAAAAGGTTCTGCGTGTCGAGATAGTTCCCGCTTATAAAATTAAGGTCGCACCACAACGATGTCTTAAACCACCCCAGCCACTCCTCCTGCCAAGCGCCCTTGGCGTAGAGCTCGTTCTTCGGCCTGCCCGGCAGATATTTTCCCTGCGTGTCGGGATTTCCGGAATCGTCCTTCGCCTCCTGGAACGTGTAGCTGGCGAGCAAGCTGAACCTCTTTGCGAACTTCGCCGCCGCCATCGCTTCAACGCCCTGTATCACCGCCTTGTTCATGTTGAACGCCTTCGCGGTGAAGTTGGAGGTCTGTACGTACTGGATGAGATTGCTGACATAGTTACGGTAATAGGTCGCCTCTATGTGGCCGCCGTCGAACCACGACGCCTCCGGAAGATCGTAAGAAAGGCCGGCATCGAAATTCACCGCCTTCTCCGGTTCCAAAGCGGGATTTCCCTGCAGCATACCGGTATTCCCGAAGAGCTCGGCGAAGGTAGGGTTCCTGAACCCCCTGTAGCCGTTCGCCTTGAAATAGAACCGGTCCACCATGCGAAGAGAAAGGCCCAGCTTCGCGGAGAGCTGATGATCGCTCCTGTCCCCAAGATCCCCGCGGTTGAAGAGATTCTCGACGCGCACCGAAGGGATAACGCTCAAGCGCTCCGAAAAGAACATCATCTCCTCTTCAAGGCCGGCATTTATCGAATGGCGGCTGCTTTCGGGGCCGTTCGGAGGGGTCGCAAGACCGTCATATGGAACGAAGAATTCAGAACGTTCCGCCGCGTAGGCGGTCATGATCTGATGCGGCGTCCATTCTACGGTCCCCTTCAGGTTTCCTCCGGCGCGATACGTGTTGTCGTCGGTCTCTTCAGGCGTCGGCCCTATCTGCCCCATGGGATCTCTGAAACGGCTGTTCAGATAGTCGAAAAAAACATCCGCGTGACCGCTTAGCTTCTCCGTGAAAAGCCCCTTCTTTTCGGCGACGACAGAGGTCGTGTTCCTTAGCGTTTCAAGGCGGGCGGTCAGCGACTGTCTTGTCGCGAGACCGGGAACGCCCTCGTCCTTCTGGAAAAAAATGTTCGTGAGGGAAATCGTGGCATCGCGCGGCAAATCAAACAGGAATTTTGTAAAGAGACTGTTCTGTGAAAAATCGTTGTTCTGCCTGCGGACCAGCGCGTCGTCGGACGTGTTGAACCTCGTGCCGTTGTCATTATTGTACAGAAAATCGCCCAAGCTCCTTGTGTGATCGAAGGCGATCACGGGGGTCACGATGCCTATCGAATCCGCGTAGGTCGCCCTTCCCTTGACCGTTTCGAACGAGCCGGCGTAACCGTAGGCGGACACCTCACGCTTTTTGATCTTCGATTTGGTCTTGAGAAGGACCACGCCGCCGATGGTTGATTCGGGAATTTTTCCCGGGCTGCCTCCGCGGTAGACCTCGATGCGGTCGACGACCGAGAGCGGAACGACGCCCAGATCTATCATCGTCCCCTGCGCGTTCATGAGCGGGATGTCGTCAATGTAGATCTCCACCTGGCTCGCGGACGAGCCGCGTATCGAAAGGGCCGACATGTCGTCGAGCCAGTTGTATCTCTTCACATAGACGCCGGGCGATTCCTCGAGGAGTTCGGAGACCGAGTGCGCCTCCTCCCGCGATTCTTCAGGTATCAGGACGGTGGCCGCGGCGGAGCGGTCGAGCGACGGCTCCTTATCGTCCATCTTATCCTCCACGACGACCTCGCCAAGGTCGACGGGCCTTTCGGCCGCAAGCGCGGCCGGAAAAAGAACGATAAGGATCGAAAATAAAAAACCCTTTCTCAATGCGAGAAAGGGCCAATGAAGGACGTTCATCACCCACCTCTTTCCACGAAGAGAGGACAAATAAAGGATCCGACGCAAGGTTTCCTGACTTAGAGCAGATTCGCCCGCCTTCTTGCCTTCCCGTCTTTCGACAGTGACTGTTCGAAGGGGCACCCAATTGCTCTTCACAGTGGCGGGACCGCGGGGGATTTCCACCCCCTTCCCGTTGGACACCGGACCGTCAAATTGTCAATGCCTACGGCCTTAACAGGGATACGTCTCATCCGTCAAGGAGCAAGTTCGGAAAAATAAAAAGGCCCTGAAAAAATCAGGGCCTTCTTCGGGAATTCGCAGATCGTTACTTCAGCTTCTCGACCGGCTCTACGTGCGTGACCACATACTTCATGAGTTTCGGATCATAGGAGGATGTGATCGTCACTTCTTTTTTCTCCCTGCCGATGATGTTCGTCCTCCAGTTTTCAGCGTGGCGCGCCGGCATCTTTACTTCTTTGTTCTCTTTTACGATCGTGATCGTTCCGCCTTCGGCGTCAGAGTAGGAATTAAAAATGACCTTCTCTTTTACTACATCGGAACCCTTGATCTTCTCTTTCGCCGTTACCGCCGTGTCAGTCTCTCCCGCCTTCGTCGTCACCGAACCTTCGATCTTCTCCTTCGTGATCTTCTCTTCCTTCGGAGCCGCCGGCGTGCCGGTTCCGGCCGCGAAGACCGTCGTCGCAAAACACACTACCGCCACTACCGAGATCCCTGCCACGAACTTTTTCATAAAGACCCCCTTGTTGGTTATATTCAGAAATTTCACAGAATCTAGCACAGCATAAAATTAATGTATAGACAAAACCTGCCCGCCGACACTGCACCACCGCACCCAAGAAAATGGCCAAATGACCGTGTTAAATCGTATCCTAGCTCCCCCTTTCTGCGCCCGACGTGTCCAGTCCCGACGAAGGCGTCAATCCGTATTTCTGCACCTTGTATTGCAGTGATGAACGTTTAAGCCCCAACCGCCTGGCCGCTTCCGACTGCTGCCAGTTGGTTTCCTCGAGCGTCTTTCGGATGATCTCGGATTCTATAGTTTCTATCTGCTTTACCAGAGGCACCGTCCCTTCGATCACTCCTGTTTCGATGGTCGCCAACCGGCCGGCAACCATATAAGGAAGGTGTTTCGGCCTCACAACATTGTTCTCATCCGCAAGGATCACCGCCTGGCCTATGACATTTTCCAGTTCGCGAACATTGCCTGGCCAATCGTGCATCTTGAGGATGGCCAACACCTCCGGAGAGACCTCGACGTTCTTTCCGAACTCAAGATTGAACTTCGATAAGAGATGTTTTGTGAGCACGATGATGTCCTCTCCACGCTCGCACAACGGCGGTAGATCGATGCGGAACATGTTCAGGCGATAGTAGAGATCCTCCCTGAACTTGCCTTCGACTATTCTTTGCTCCAGGTTACGGTTCGTTGCGGCGATCACGCGCACGTCAACCTTGATGACATCGTTCCCTCCTACGCGCTCAAACTCCTTCTCCTGCAGGAAACGCAATAGCTTCACCTGGGCCGAATCGCTTAGCTCTCCCACCTCGTCAAGAAAAAGCGTCCCTTCGTTCGCGATCTCAAAGCGACCTCTCTTCATTTCGGTCGCTCCCGTAAAAGAGCCCTTTTCGTGCCCGAATATCTCGCTCTCGAGTAGTTCGCTGGCGAGCGTGACGCAGTTGATCGGAATGAACGGTCCCGACTTCCTTCCGGACCGCTTATGAATCTCATGCGCGACCAGCTCCTTGCCGGTACCGCTTTTCCCAGTGATAAGAACAGGGACGGAGGTGGGCGCCACTTTATTGATGAGGTCATAGACGTGGCGCATACATTCGCTGCCGCCAAACATGGGGCCGAACCTTGAGTGGAGCGACTCCTTGAGTAACTCATTCTCCAACTTTAAACGCTGTTCTTCGCTTATCTGCTGGACCTTGAACTGCATGATCTTCGTGGTGAAGAGGACGAGGTCGAACCCTCCCTGTTCGATCATCTTAGCCGCTTCATCCCCGTTAGCCACCGTCCTGGCATTGTATCCGGCCTTCGTAAGGGCGCTTTGCAGGACCGAGCAAAGAGACTTGTCATCGTCTGTTATAAGGATATTTTTCATATCTTACCCCTTCTATAAGCGCATTTAATGGAACCTTGGCCGACGCGTTCCAACTTACCAAAATCCGGCGGTCAATCCATCATAATTTACGGATATCCGGCACAGAAGGGATTCCACCATTGGATGCTTCACAAAAACAGATGAGATAACAAGGGGTTACACTTTGTTTCATTTTATGAAGCAAGGTATGCTTAATGCAGTTCCCTAAAGATGCATGGAGATTGAGATGAAGATAAAAAAAACAAAAATTGGCTCATGGCTCATCGCCGTAATCGTACTTCTTGTTTCGGGGTGCGTGGTAAACGGCGGCGTGGTGGAAGAAAACGACGCCGCCGTTCCCGCCAACTCCCCTTCTAAGATGGCGGCCGGCGATATTATGTTCGTGGATATGAGTGATGAGCATGCCATTATAGATTTCAAGGGCGTCGCGAGCGGCGCGGAATTCACTCTCGTAATAGGAACGAGCGACATTGACGCGGGCGGCAGTTTCCGCATGGTCATTGACGGGGCTTCGGACGCAGCCGCATCCGCCGCTTTGGGCGCCTCGAAGGATATCACCGCGACCGGCGGATTTGGAAGTTCCGGCTCTGTTGAGACCTCCTTAAAAACGGACTTTGACGGCGGCTGTGTGCTGTCGTCGCTGCTTCGCGCGAAGGAATCCTTGCTCGCATCGTCCGGACCGAGACCGGAACTTTCAGGCAACGAAACGGCGCCGTTTGATCCGGTATCTGTCGGCGAGACGCGCACGTTCAAGGTGCTGTTCAACTTGAACTCCGATCCCTGGACACACAGCACCGTCCGGGGCGAGGCAAAATGTGTAGGAACGTACGTTTCGGTCTTTATCGACAATAGTATCGGTAACGATCTCATCGCGGACGAAGAGACAAGCGAACTGTGCGACAGCTTTGACGGGATCGCAGAGGACGAGACAATGCTCTTAGGCGAGCCGTCCGATGTCAACAACGACGGACTTGTCACGGTCCTGATGACCCCTCGCGTGAACCGTCTTACCGCTTCCCTTGGAGGAGGGATCGCAGGATATTTCTTTAGCGGCGATCTCTACGGCACATCTGGCGCGAACGCGGCGAGCAATGAACAGGAGATCATATTCGTGCCCGCGCCCGATCCGAACGGGCGCTACGGCGACGCCGTCACCAGCGAACATCTCCTCGGTGACACGTTGGCGTCCATCTTCGCGCACGAGCTCCAGCACGCAATAAGTTACAGCAGACACGTCTTCGTCAGCGGCGGTCCCGCTGAAGAAGAATGGCTCAACGAAGGCCTCTCGCGCTTCGTTGAGGACATCGTGGGTTACGGCAATTCCAACCTTCCGCTCTATTCGGCTTTTTTGGCGGACACATCACCGGCTTCGCTCACCACATCGGGCATCATGAGCTATGCGGAGAATGGGGGAATATACCTCTTTCTGCGCTACCTCTATGAGCAGGCCGGCGATGGACGTTCCTTTATTGCAGCACTCGTCGGTTCTGATGCGACCGGCGTCGAAAATCTCGAAAAGTCCTTCGCAAGCAACGATGAGAATTTCAACGAGTTCCGTGAATTCATGGCGCAGTGGTCGGTGGCGCTCGCGATGAACAACCACGGATTGACGAGCGACGCCCGTTACCGTTATCTGCCGCCCTCCTATAATTCAGATACCGACAACATGTCGGGCGTGGCGATGGGCGAAAACGCGAACTACGGCGGCGAACAAAACGCTGCCGGACGCGTTCGGCTGTCCGACATAGCGAACGATTCCGATGTGTCCATAGCGCCCGCCTCCGTAAAATACTTCGGCGTATCCGGCATCTCGGGCGAGCTTGCGATAACAGCGGAATTCTCCGAAAGTTTCGCGGCGCTAATCCGGACAAAATGACATCCTCTCAACTTGTTCTGGACAAAGGTCGGCTTCTGTCATAGCTTTCGGCCTACATCAGCGAAAAGGAGGGGCTATGAAGAGAACTTATTTGGCAACGATTGTCGCAGTGACCTCGACCTTGATCTTTGCAGGGGCGGTACTCGCCGGCGGGCACAAATACCAGAAATCGATAGACATGCCTGACGATTCCGGCTCCGCCGCCGTGGAAGAAGCCGTCACCAGCATGTCCGATTGCATGACCTTCAGCGCGAGCCACAAGAGCAAGGGACATGAGGCGGATAAAGAGGAATTCGTAAGACAGTTCGGCCAGCCGACAGGCGGCAAGGGAAGCATCCACGAATACAATTACGACAAATATACGAAGGTGCTCCTCGACTGCTCCGCAAGAAAATGCAGCTGCCGCTGCCTTGCCAAGCAGCAGTAACAGGTCGCCAAGGAGACGACATGTTCGACAAGCTCAAACAGATAAAGAAGCTCCGCGACCTCCAGAAATCATTAGGTAAGGAGAGAATGGACGTCGAAAGGGACGGCATACGCGTGACCATAAACGGCAATATCGAGATA
>DYJF01000064.1 GCA_020723205.1 Bdellovibrio sp. | reverse complement strand
CCCCGCCGATATCCCGGGAAACTCTTTTTTCGTGTCGTCGATCGCGCTCCTTATCCTCTCAAGCGGTTTTTCGATCACGGCAAGCGTTCCGTAATCCTTCGACGGCATTATGAGGCAGATGAGAAATTTCTTGTTCCTTGTTGCGAGATATCCGTCGGGATCGAAACTCCCCTCGCCGAAGAAGAGCTCCTCGAGCTTCGAGCGATACGGCGCGCCGCTCGTCACCGTGTCGTTGAGCGAACTGATGAGACTGTCGAAATACTTGAATCCCAGCGTGAGACGTTCTTCTTCGGCTGGAGTTACGGGTCCGGAGATCTGCTTGTTGATGGTCGAGAAGAGCCCTTCGATGCTCGACATTGAGGCGATGGACCTGATGGAGAAGGCGCCTCCGTTCACCATGTCGGCGATCGCCTTGAGCTCCTTCTGCGAAAGCAGAAGGAGAAAACTTTTTTCAAGCGCGGGATTGTCTATCTTGTAGGTTACCTCGCGCATGTCCGGAAGCGCCGCTATCCTCCCTGCAGCCGCGGCGATGAACTTCTTGGCGCGCGGAAGGTCGTCACCCGCCTCGACCACAAGGTAGAGATATTCCTGATCGCCGAACTCGCGCAGAAAATCCTTGTAGCGCTTATGATAGGAGAGTTTTTCCGAGATGAGGTTGTCCTGATCGGCGTCTAGCGAGAGGCGCGTGAACGCAAGCGCCGCGCACGCTATCGTTATGACGACGGCGACCGCGACGATCGCCGCGGGACGGCGCGTGATCGCCCTTCCCAGCCACGTAAAGAATCTTGTGCGCATGTCCCCCTTACATCGCTTGCCGCGCCTTTATCGCCTCCGCCGCGAGCTTCTTTCCTATGGACCAAGCGTTGCCCGGAAAGCGGTGGCATTCCTTCATCACCTGCTCGAACGCCGTAAGGAATCTCTCAACATGCGTCTCGTTTATGATGAGCGGCGGCAACAATTTCACGATATCGACGTTGTGGCCGGCCACCTGCGTCAGTATCCTGTGGTCGCACATGAGGGGAACGACCACCATCTGGCCGAAGAGCCCCTTGTTCACGGCGTGCACTATCTTCCAGCCGGCCTTGAGCGAGAACGATTTGGGCTCGCCGAACTCGATGCCTATCATGAGCCCCAAACCGCGGACCTCCTTCACCATCTCATAGCGGCCTATCATCGAACGCAGGCCGTCCATGAGCTTTTCTCCCATTATGCGCGCGTTCTCCGCCACGTTTTCCTTTTCCATCACCTCGATGGCGGCAAGGCCCGCCGTCATCGCGAGCGTGTTCCTGCCGAACGTGTTGGAATGGACCACGCAGTGTTCCATGTCGGTGAAGACCTTATCATAGATTTCGCGGCTGTAGCAGACGGCGCCTATGGGTACGTATCCGCCGGAGAGCGCCTTAGCCACCGTCACGACGTCGGGCCTCATTCCCCAGTGGTGGTGCGCGAACCACTTGCCGGTCCTTCCGAAACCGGATTGCACCTCGTCCGCAACGAGCAAAGTTCCGTATCTGCGGCAGAGCGATTCCGCTTCGGTGTAGAACTTGGGATCGGCGATATAGACCCCCTTGCCCGGTTCGATCACGAACGCGGCGACGTCCTTTTTCTTGAGCTCGTCTTCAAGCGCCGTGAGATCGTTGAACGGTATTGTCTCGCACCCGGGCAGAAGATCGCCGAAACCTTTTCTGAACTCCTTGTTTCCGTTAAGCGCGAGCGAGCCGGTGGTGAGGCCGTGGAACGCGTGCTCCCATGAAAGAATGCGCGGCCTGCCGGTCGCCTTTCTCACGAACTTGATCGCGCCCTCGTTCGCCTCCGTGCCGGAGTTGGTGAAAAATACCATGTCCAAAAAACCGCGACCCGTTTTGTCATGCGTCTGGTTCACGATCGAGAGTAACCTCTCCGCCAACAGCCCCGCCAGAAGCGGCGTGTCCATCTGGACCATGTTGGGAAGGTCGGCATCGAGTGCCTTGTGGAGCTCGTCGCGTATAGTTTTATTATTGCGGCCCATGTTGAAGACGCCGTAGCCCGCCAGAAAATCCAAGAACTCGTTGCCTTCGCCGTCGTATAGATACGGCCCGTCCGCCCTGACGTAGTTCTTCGCAAAACCGATGGTCTTGACGACGCACGCCAGCTGCGGATTGACGTAACGCCCGAAGAGTTCCCATCCCCTGCCGTCGTGCATCTCAACTAACGCATTGATATCCGGCTTCATTTTGCCTCCATATATCAGGCACAAGGCCACTGGCACATGGCCCATCGCTTTGCGGCTCCTAGCAAACTTGTGCCAGATAAGCAATCAAAGTCTTTGCAGGATCAACAATTCTGCGGTTTTGCAGCCAATTTTTATTGACAAAACGTCCGTTTCGCAGATTCCTACCAGCATATATATGGGAAGGTTTCAGGACCTAAAAGTCTGGCAACGCGCAAAAGAACTTGCTGTTCTCATTTACAAAGAAACGAGTGCAGGTGCGTTTGCAAAGGATTGTGCCCTTAGAGATCAGATACGAAGAGCAGCCGTATCGATATCAAGCAATATCGCTGAAGGCGACGAGCATGGGACGGATAAACAATCAGTAAGGTTCTTTTATATGGCAAGGGGGTCGAGCGCCGAGGTTTTGACCCAATCCGTCATTGCGCTGGAAATAGGGTATTTCAACAATGATATTTTTGAGGACATACAGGAAAGGTGCAAAATTATTTCTGGAATGCTCACAAAGCTTATTAAAGCCAGGTCGAAAGAGGGCTAGGACCCGCCCTGTGCCTTGTGCCCTGTGCCTTGCGCCATATATAAAATTTCAAGCAACTATTTTGGTAAAACCCCGATAAGGGGGCAAGGCCGGAAGGAGCACCGGTCTTGTAAGGAGGGAATATGTTGTCGGGGGGCTTTTTCGGCGATTATGAATTGTGTGTAGGCGACTACTGCACGAGCTGGGCCATCGTGACGGAAACGGTGGGCTCCGCAACAGACGCGGCGATCGAAGCGACGACCGACGCCGGAGAGTTCGTTTATGAAGCGTACGACGAAGCTTATTTTTCCGGTAACGGATTCAGCAATTTCATAGACAATTTCACATGGCCCATGAGAAAGGCCACAGAGGTTGGTGTGGCCATCCTCGGCGGCGGCTGCGCCCGCCCCTCCTCCAACGAGCCACCCGCACCCGGAGAATATCTTAGGGACATCAATTACAACGCATTGGCCGCCGGCAACGACGACGATCTTTCCGGCCAGCATATGGGCGGATGCGTGCCGCGCATGAACCAGGAGTCGTTCGATTTCTTCGGCTATGGAGTGCTCGATGCGAAGTTCTGCTCCGACGACAGGAACTGGCTTGAAAGACGGCTCACGCACGACGACTGCTGGATAAGTGCTTGGCGCGTCTACAATCCGCACGGCAAGGCAGAAGTGTGCGGCGAGGACATTCAGCATATCGATAATTTCTGGAGCTGGGAAGACACGCCCGGCGGACTTGACGACGACAATCCAAAGGTCTGGCTCCTCATAAAAGCAATGGAGCGCGTCGCCGACGAACACGGCATCCCGGGTATCGTCCACTGGAAACCATATCTTGTCGAAGCCAGCCAATACTTTGTGGACACCGCAAAACTCATTCGTCATCACCAAGACGTGCGCACAGACTGGCTGGACCTTTTCAAGACGCCCTTCAAACCGGATTTCGTCTTTCAGCCGACGCCCGAGGAGCAGGCCCTGGCCGACACCATGGGACGGCTTCCGTTCGAACTGAACGACAAGTTCGTCGCCCTGCAGAACGCGCAGACGGAAGAGGAGAGGATAAGGATACAAGACGAGATACGAGCCCTCATGGACAACGCCGTGAACCTTTCCGTTGCGATGTCACGAAGCGAGTGGACGCCGGTCCAGCGCATGGAGCTGGAGCTCTTCTACGAGTTCGCGGCCGCGGGGGTAAGGAAGGAACACAAAACCGATGAGATGATATTCAGCTGGATATGGAGGAACATAGACGTGGGCGGCCCCGAAAGAGCGCCCTCGCCCTCGCACGGAAGCGACTGGGTCACTCCCCTCATCAACGCCGGCTCGCTCTATTTCCAGATGGTCAACGTATATATGAAGCATCTGGAGGGCCTAACGAACAACGAAGGCACCGGCAAGCTCGACACCGGCGAATGGGAGGTCATTGAAGACGCCGACGGCGAGCTGGTCCTTCGCATGCTGGATACTTTGGACCCGCTCACGGGTATTCCTGTCGAGATGGACCTTCGCACCTACGCCAACGACTTCATCTGGAGAAAAGAGGGAGAAAGCGTGGAGACGCTCCGCAGCGCCCTCATTGAAGAGATAGACGAGGCGGTAGAGCGTTCCAAGGATCGCTGCAACATGTGCACGGAGGACCATCTCTGGGCAAAGATGCTCCTCGAATTCATCGAGAAAATGAAGAACGGGATGCCGTTCGAAGTCTGGCCGAGGGGAGGCACGCCGGTGAACGGCGAGGCGATGATAAGACGCCGCGTTCACAGGGAGGCGCCGCACGTCACGACCGCCGAGGAATGCTGCAACTTGAACCCGCCCGCCTTCCTCGACGATACGACCGGCCAGTGCAACACCGAAACGAACGCCTTTGAATGGTGCTACGCGATGCAGCCGCCGCGCATGTTCGACGAGGTGAACTGCGCCTGCACGCAGGACGCCGGCGCTGCACTCTGCCTCAACATGATGCCTCGCGGAGTACGCATATTCGTGCGCGATCCTGAAACGCACACGACGGGCTGCGAGTCCTGCCCGCCCGAAACGCCGATAACCGAGGACGGGTTGACATGCATCGCGAGACAGGTAAGAACTCCGAGGATACGGACGAACACGACACCGCCGCCGCCTCCGCCGCAGGTGGAAGCTCCGGTCGTGGAGGTCGTGCGCAATCCGTTCGCTGACAAATAAAAAACAGATAAAAGGGGAGGTGCCATATGATAGCAGGCGGCGTTGAGAACGGCGGGATCGCATACGAATTTAAATTAGCGCAGCGCGAGATGGGCGTTCAGCCGGATGATTCACCCGTATTCGAGTGGCCCTATGAATTCGCGTACGAAGTGGACTGGGATGCCGTGGAAGAGGCGGCTTCATCTGCGAAAGAGGCGGCCCTGTTCGTAGCAGCGCTCCCCTTTATGATCTTGGGCTCCGGTTGCAGCTCTTCAAGGCCCGGGCAGAGCCCCGAAGCCGGTCCGGAGGCGGATCAGCCGCAAGACGCAGCAGCGCCACAACCGCTGCCCCTTCCGGCCGCGCCAGCCCTGCCGGCCTTTCCGGCCCTTCTCATGACACAGGGCGCATTCGACGCCATCTGTTACGGTATTCATCAGAATCAATTCAAGGGCGTCAACGGTTCCGTTGCCGTGAACTGCGGTGAGTGGAGGATCGAAAGCGACGGAAGCGCGCCTATAGACTGGGACCAGATAGAGCATTTGAACGGCGGCGTTGAGGACACATCCTCCACGAAGATCGTCGCGGTAATGCAAATGTTCGCCTCGCCGATGGGACTCGGCTCGCTTGCTCCGGCGGATATACGGAGGGACCTCATTATGGCGGCGACGCCGTTCGGGGACGCGATAAGACTCGCCTCTTCGAATTCAGAGCTTCAGGGAGGAATATCGCAGGCGCTCACCTCCTTCTTGAGCAAGGGCGAAATGTGCTACGTTGACGAAACAGCGGTGGATCAGGATCAGGACCTCTTCAATCGCCTTCGCTCCATCGGCGCGGAGGATCTCTCCACGCCTTGGCTCGCCGCGCTCTATGAGGCCGACGGGAAGACATTGAAGGCGGAGCTCCTTGAAAAACGAAGCTGGATGGCGCCTCTTCTCGTTGCAGGTGCGATAACTGAGCAGTTGTTCGCTGCAAACGGCTCGAGCACGGACAAGGCGGGCGCGATCTCCACGGCCCAAAATGCCTACGCTCTGGCGCAACATCTCTGCGGCCAGTGCGTACCCAACATATACATATTGAATTCCGACGGAAGCTTGAAGCGCAACGCACAGGGAAAGCCGGAGCTGAATTCCGCGATCGCATCCGAAATAAAAAAGCTGAAACCAAGCGAGATAATCTACGCGGAGCCGGCAACGCGCGTCGCGTGGGAGCTTTTGCGCCTTGGAAACACCAGAGGCGGCACAACAGAACGCCCTGACGGACCGGGCGAACTGGTGCGCTGCCCAATGTGCGACGAGGAAGGTGACGAAAACAAATAAGCGGCATTTGCTAAAAACACTGTAAAAACGGTGGCTTCCGGCCGCCGTTTTTATTGACAATTAGATTAATGATATCAATAGGTTAACTATCAGGGACGTGGATATGAAAAATACCCCGCAACTTTTTTGAAGAACGCACGAGAATAAAGATGAGGGGATAGCATGCCGCAAGGCAGGGCATGCAAGAGGGAATCCAAAAAAAATGACGCAACAAATTCTGGGGCATGACGATAATCACTACGATGTCTTTAATGACGAGGTCGTATTTTTTAGGGAGGCAATATGATAGCAGGCGGTTGGGAAATTTGCACATTCGGATATTGCACGGGTCCGGATATCGTTTATGACGAAGTACTAGCTCCTGTTGGAAGCGAAATAGCGGATTCTGCCGAATTCATCTACGATTATTACGCGGAAGATCCGTGGAGACTCCCGAGAAATTTTGCGATAGGCGCGGCAATTCCAATCGCAGCTGCAGTCACCGTGGCAGCGCCTGAAGTCGTAATACCTGCTGCCGCAACGCTGGGCATCGTAGGCGCAGGTTGCGCCAAACCGCAGGCGCCGCAAGTTGAACGCACGCAGCCGGAGACGGCAACGCAGCCCGCACAGCAACCGGCGCAGGTACCCGCGGATGTGTTCGTCTTCGACTTCGAGAGCCCGTTCGAGAGCCAGTGCCGCAGCGTCGCCGACGGTTATTCATGGACGCCGGCCGGCCAGACGACGGCCATAAAGCACGACAACATAGAGATAAAAAAAATGTCCAACCCGGCCTTTCAGGCCATTTCAGCTCTCTGGATAGCCGACAAGTTCAAGGCGGCGAAAATGGACATCGCCGACATTCTTGACTGGGCCGTCACCAAGAGAATGATCGGCCCCATGACGCTCGATCAGGTATGCCATCGCGATTCGTGGTGGTCGTGGTCGAACGGCGTTTACGAGACGCCGGAAGGATACATCTGGGACGTGGACTACGGCTATGCCGACGAGCAAGGGCTCATCCTTCAGGGGCTCTATGCGGCGGGCGTAAACACGTGGCACCCGCGCGCAGTCGACTACATGGGCGAATATGTGAACCTCGCAAGCTCCATCTTCACGTTCACGGAGAATACGAACGATCCCAAACACGCGGATGTGAACCTCTACGTTGAAAAAGTGAAGGCGTCGTTCGCCGGAATGATGGTGAATCCCTGTTCGTACAATCCGGTGGAATTCTTCCTGACCGGCGTCGTTCCGCTTGCAAGCATCGGAGAGACACAGATGATGAGCGCGCTCGACGCGCTTGGAGTGGCCGGCAACGATACTGATATGGCCACGATACTCAAGGCGGCGTGGTACATCCGCGCAGCGAATTCATTGAGAAACGATCCGGCAAGGGCGGAAGAGGCGGCGGGATATTATGAAAAGGCGAAGCAGCAACTTGTCGCCCTACTCTGCAACATACCCGATCCGATGATGACCTCTCCGCTGGAAATAGAGATAGCCCTCTCGCGCATAGTCGATCCGGAGAGGCGCGAGCTGGTGGCGTGGGTATTGGCCGAGTTCTATCAATATGCGCCCCCGGCGCCTCCGGTAGAGCTTACGGCGCAGGATTGCTACGGCAGGACCAACGCGCAGGGCAGGCACGTGTTCATACTGAACGAGGACCATACGGATTGCGCCCCGTGCCCTGAAGGCCAGAGGACGCGTAACGGCGAGACCTGCTACACACCGCCCACGGGCGGCGGACATGGCGGCGGAAACGGCGGCGGCGGGCAGGGCGGCGGAACTCCAACGCCTCCGGCCGAGGTCGTGAGGAACCCGTTCGCCGATTAGAACGGTGATCAAATATCAATCGGGGGAGATTGTGAGGAGGAACTATGTTTTCAGGTGGTGACCAGGCCAGATCAGTAGAGAATGGCACATTATATTTCTGCGGTCAGGCATTTACGTCTGCCGACACCTCGCCGAACGATACTGCCTGTCCGGCAAGTACCGAAAGCGAAGTTACCACCGCTTACTCCGCGGTCGGAGCGACGCCCGAGGCCATAGCCAACCTTGAACGCTACATCATGGTTTGGTACGGCCAGCCGTACTTCCAGTGCCTCATCAGCACCGGCATCTCTTCAAGCGGCGTGACGGGCAGAAGCGCCGCCGGTAACGCATGCATGGACGAGTTCGCCGGCGGTGCCAAGAGCATCCGCATCAGTGGCGTTGACTATCCGGTGTTCGATCCGGGCCCGCAGCAGGACAGCTTCCTTGAATGGGCGGTGAAGAACATACTCGCGGGAGT
>DYJF01000063.1:6010-8713 GCA_020723205.1 Bdellovibrio sp. | reverse complement strand
CTCAATGAGGCCGTGGCCCGCATCGAACGCGACCGGCTTGGTGAAAGATCTTCCGTAGTCGTGGCCGACAAGAAGTGGCACGCCGGCGTGATAGGCATCGTGGCGTCGAAGCTCGTCGACCGCTACCGGCTCCCTTCGGTCGTGATATCTTCGACGGGAAAAAGATCGAAGGGTTCCGCCAGGAGCGTTTCGGGCGTCAACATCGTGGACGTGCTCGGAAAGTGCCGTGACGTCCTTGAGCGTTTCGGCGGCCACGCGCAGGCCGCAGGCCTCCTGGTCGATTCGGAAAGGATCGCCGATTTCCGCGAGCGCTTCGATTCGTGCTGTTCCGATATCCTGCCGAAACAGGCCTGTGAAAGAACGTCCATCGACGCCGTGGTGGAAGCCGGAGAGATATCGCGAAAACTGGCGAAGGAGATGGAGCGGCTGGAGCCGTACGGGCTGGGGAATCCCGAGCCGGTGCTTCTGATGCACGGCCTCACGGTCGCATCCCGCCGCATTGTGGGCACGAACCATTTGAAGCTCCGCCTCGCGTGCAAAAGAACGGGTTGTCATTTCGACGCCATCGCGTTCGGACAGGGGGATACGGCGCTTGAAACGGGCGAGACGGTCTCGGTAGCGTTCACGCCGCAGATCAACATATGGAACGGATATGAATCGGTTCAGCTCAAGGTGAAGGAGATCGTATGTTCGAAGTGACCGTCAAGAAGATGTTCTTTGCATCGCACGGCTTGAAGAATTACGGAACCTCCGAAGAGCCGGTCCACGATCACCAATGGACGATCGAGGCGAGGTTCGCGTCCCCTTCCGTCGACAAGGCCGGCTGCGCGATAGATTTTCGCGACATAGACAGGGCGTTTCAGGAGATACTCACCCCGTATCAGGGGAAGGTGCTGAATGAACTCGGACAGTTCAAGACCCTAAGCCCGTCCGCGGAGAACATCGCGCGCCTTATCTTCGAGCAACTGAACGGACTTACGAAGGGAGATCCCGCGCGTCTTGTTTCGATCACGGCATGGGAGGACGAGAGCCACGGGGCAACATATTCCCCTCCTTTGTGAGGAACCTTTTTTATGAAAAAAGCGGTCACATTGCTTTCAGGGGGGCTCGATTCATCGGTCGCTACGCTCATCGCCCGCGAGACGTGCGAGGTAGTGCAGGCGCTCACTTTCGATTACGGCCAGCGCGCGGCGTTGCGCGAGATAAACGCGGCCAAGGCCCTCTGCAGCCGTTACGATATCGCCCATGAGGTCATAGAGCTTCCATGGCTGGCATTGATCTCCCGATCGGCGTTGACCGATAAAAAGGCCGCGCTTCCGATCTACGATGCGAACAAGGGAAAGGAGAGCGCTGCGGCCGTCTGGGTTCCCAACCGCAACGCCGTCTTCGCCGCCGTCGCCGGAGCGCATGCGGAGGCAAAGGGACTGGAACTTATAATCGCCGGCTTCAACGCAGAGGAGGCGAGGACATTTCCGGACAACTCCTCGGGCTTCATCGAGAGCGTTAACGCGCTCTTCTCCTATTCGACCCTTTCACGACCGACGATAATGAGCCCTACAAGGGACATGACAAAACAGGAGATCGCCCGGGAGGCCATCCGGCTGGGCCTCTCCACCGGACTGTTGTGGAGCTGCTATGACGGCGGCGAAAGGCCGTGCGGAACGTGCGAATCTTGCGCCCGTTCGGCAGCCGCCTTCAAAGCGGCCGGCATAGCAAGGACGATATGAAGCAACATTTTATTGAAGGGGAGATAACCTACGACGGGACGCAGCTCCGCTCTCACTGGATATTCGAGAGGACCGGCACCGTAGGAAACGCGATAGCAGCGTTCACGGGACCGGCCGACGTGCCCTTGAAGAACATGGTAGACTTGGTCGACGTTGCCGCAAAGGAGCGCATCTACAGCACATCTATGCTCCATTTCATCGTCGAGGCGTTCGACGCGGACCTCTCCTCGATGATACTCAAGCAGCGTCTCCTTTCGGCGATCGCCGCGGAAAAGCTTAAGGCGCAGCACGAAGCTTGCAGACACGTCGTGAGAAAAGGCGACGACCTGTACGACGGCGAAAAAAAACTTTCAGTGTCCATCGCCACCGCATCGCCGGTCTCATGTCTCATTCACTTTGCAATCAACATAAAAAGTGATAGAACACCTGTTCCGACCGTGGGGCTTTCCGATTACGGGATAGACCCTGTGGAGTTCGCTGGTTCCTTGATGTCGGCCTTCGCAGGCGAAATTGAAACGGTTGGGACGGCGCGTTCCAAGGTGCGCCCCGTTCCCTAAAGGCACATGATACATACGGCGAACATCATAGAGATATTCTCTTCTTTGCAGGGCGAGGGGCCCTATGCGGGAACGCCCACGACCTTCGTCAGATTCGCCGGCTGCGACGTCGGCTGCAAATGGTGCGATACGCCGGAGGCGACGAAATTCAAGGAGACATGCCGCGTCGAATCGCCCGCCGGTTCGGCTGGCTTCATCGAGATAGAAAATCCAGTTACTGCCACAAAATTGAACGATTTGCTCGGCGATTTCGGCAACGAGTTCTTGAGCATCACGGGCGGCGAGCCGCTTCTTCAGGCGAAGTTTCTCTCGGAGTGGCTCCAGGCGCAGCTCCCGGTGCGCCGCGTACTTCTCGAAACCGGCGGCATCCACTGCGACGGCCTCCTTCTCGTTCTGCCCTACGTGCACGTGATCAGCAT
>DYJF01000063.1:0-6000 GCA_020723205.1 Bdellovibrio sp. | reverse complement strand
ATGGACCTAAAGCTCCCCTCTTCAACGGGACTTAGGCCGATGTGGAAGGAGCATCAGGAGTTCATGAGGATCGCATTGAGACAGAGCAGGGAGATCTACATAAAGATCGTCGTGACGTCGCGCACGACCGACCGCGATCTGCAGGAGGCGATACGCCTCATCTCGCACACGAACAGGTTCCTGCCGGTCATCATACAACCGGCGACGGAGACGCTCACGTTCCACGAAACGGTGACGCCCAACCGTTTGAGCTCTTTGAACCGGATCTTTTCGGCATATCTTCCGAATGTTCAGGTCATTCCCCAGATGCACAAGGAATGGGGAATCATCTAGGCCTTCTCCAGTTCGTCCAGATTGTCGGGGAAGGTAATGATGAACTTGCTTCCCTTGCCGTATTCGCTTTCCACAGCGAGGTTTCCGCGATGATGGTCCGCGATGTGGCGGCAGATGGCCAGCCCCAAGCCGGTCCCCGCCGTTCTTAGCTCGCCTTCCTGCGGGACCTGGCTGAACGCCTCGAAGATCTTCTCCTGATCCTCCGGCTTGATACCGATGCCCGTGTCCTCGATCTCTATCTTGACCAAGTGGCCGGTATGGGAAAGACCCAGTCCGATGCTGCCCCCCGCCTTAGTGAACTTGGAGGAGTTGTTCAGAAGATTGACGATCACCTGCCTCATTCTGTCCGGATCGAAATAGGCGGTAACGGGTTCGTCCGGAAGACGGAGCGTGAACTTTATGTCCTTCTTCAGAATGACCGGCTTCATGAAATTGTATATCTCACCTACCGCATCGTTAACGTTCGTCCTCGTCATGCGCATCTCCATCTTTCCCGCCTCGATCTTGGTGAGGTCCAAGACGTCGTTGATGAGACGCCCCAGCCGGTCCACGTTCTTCTTCGATATGCCCAGCGTGGTCTTCTGGTCCTCCGTTACGGGGCCGTCAATGCCTTCGAGCACGATGTCTATGCCCTCCTTGATGGCGGTGAGCGGCGTCCTTAGCTCGTGCGAGACCATGGAGATAAAGTCCGACTTCACCTGTCCCAAGCGCACCAACTCGTCGTTGGCGCTTTTGAGCTTTTCCTCCGCGCGTTTTCTAGCGCTGATGTCGACGAAACTTTCGATGAGATGTTTTCTCCCGCCGAGCGTTATAGGCACGACGGTCTTCAGTATGGGCAATTCGGCGCCGTCCGCCCTCAAAAGGACCTTCTCGGAACTCTCTATCTTCATGCCCAGATCCGTCACGGGACATTTGCCAAGCTCTGCGGGGCAGACGAACTTGTGGCAAACGGTCCCGATTATGTTCTCCGGCTTCGTCCCTATGATGAGTGAGGCGGCCGCATTGACATCAACGATCTTGTGCGTCTCCGCATCCACTATCATGATGCCGAACTGCATTGAATGCAGGATCGTCTTAAGACGCCTCTCGCTCTCGTAGAGCTCCTCCTCGAACTTCTTTCTGGCCGTCATGTCGCGGAGGTTTAAGATCACGCCCTCCGCCTTCCCGTCCACAATCATCGCCTTGCTCTTTCCCTCGAGGACGCGCTGCGAGCCGTCCTTGTGGCGGAAACGGTATTCGGCGGACCGCGTATTCGTAGGGGCGTGGCTGAGCCCGTCGAGGAGGGTGGCGATGCTCGATACGTCGGTCGGGGAAAAGAGCTCGAAGCACGACTTCCCCACAAGCTCATCGGGGCGGTACCCTATCATCTCTTCGGACGACGGGCTCAAATAACGAATGGTGCCGTCCACGTCGATAACGCCTATGAGGTCGAGCGCGTTCTCAATAAGCCCCTTGAAGCGCTCCTCGCTCTTTGAAAGATTTTCCTTCGCGCTTTCGAGAGAGGAGAGCATGTGATTTATGTGTTTTGAAAGGGCGGTCAGCTCGTCCTTTCCGGCCTCCCCTACGCGGCCGCTGAAATCGCCGGTCGCGCTGATCGTGTCTATGTCGCGCCCGATATTTTCAAGGCGCGACAATAGCATCCTGTCGAGGATGAATATCGTCGCGACACCGATGATCAGGCCGGTGCCGAGCAGGCCGAAAAGAAAGTATCTGATGCTGCGCAGCCCCTGCAGGTGGATCTCGCGCGGCAGCTCGACCTCGATCATGAGCGCTGGTTTTCCGAAGATGTCTTTAAGGTACGTGTAGCCGGCGATAACCTCGTCGTTCACCGGCTCGATGAACGCGTCCTTCTCCTTCTTGAGCATGGGCAGGGACGCCTCATTGTACGGTTCTATCTTGAGCGTGAGGTGCGTTATCCTCGACAACTCATCCAGCTCGTCCTTCCCGAGATATTTGCCCATGACCATGGAACCGCGGACCGGGCCCTTCGCTTCGCCCGTCAGTATCGGCCTCGAGGCGATAACGGCCGAACCGTCCTTCATGAGCATTATGCCCGCGATGCCTTCTGTGTCGCCCGCCTTCCTCACCAGCGGGCCGAGGGGATCCACAATGTCCCTGACATTGGGATCGAGGGGCAGGACCTTCTCCTCCGCTTCGTCGAATCCGGCGCCGTAAACAACCTCCCCCTTGAGATTCACATACAAGATGAAATTGACCTTGAGGCCGGAGAGGGTCGCCTCATTGATGTTGGACTTGATGTATTCAGGATTCTTATCGTTTATGAACTCATATGTCTCATCCCACGCGCCCCAGTCGCGCGCGATATAATCCACCTTCGAGATCTGTTCGCCCACCGCGTCCACGGCCCTTCCAACGTTGCGGCGCACCCTGTCCCGCTCTATGATCTCGAACTCCCGCATCATGATCGTGCGGGCAGCGACATAAAGAACGGCGGCAACGGTTGCGAACGCCGCAATTATAACGATCAGGACCTTCCTTCTCAAGCTCATGGTCAACCCTTTTCAGCCGTTCTTTTTCAGGCCTATATTGTATTTTTTCAGACGGCGGTAGATCGTGTCCCTTCCTATGCCCAGTATCTTCGCCGCCCTGCTGATGTTGCCCCCCGCCTGCTCCAGCGCCTTCATGAGCGCCCTGTATTCCATGTCCTTGAGAGAGGTAACGTCCGGCTCCTCACCTTCGGACGGCTTCGTCGCGGCGGGTGCTGCGCACACTATGACAAAATCCGTCTGGCGAAGGACCGGGGGCCTGCCAAGGACGACCGCTCGCTCTATGACGTTCTGAAGCTCGCGTATGTTGCCCGGCCAGTCGTATTCGACGAGCCGGTCCAGGATCTGCTTCGGGATATCATCAAATACCTTGCTCGACTTGCGGCCGAAGTATTTTAGAAAATGCTCGGTTAAGACCGGAATGTCCTCTTTCCTTTCGCGCAGGGGCATAATGTAGATCGGAAGAACGCTCAAACGGTAAAAGAGGTCCTCGCGGAATTTATGCGTGGCTATGGCCTCCTCAAGATTCCTGCTCGTCGCCGCGATGATCCGCACGTCAACGCGCATCGTCTTCAGGCCCCCGACCCGCTCGAATTCGTGATTTTGCAGAACACGCAGGATCTTCACCTGAAGCTCCGGCGGAAGGTCTCCTATCTCATCTAAAAATATCGTGCCGCAGTCGGCCAATTCGAACTTTCCTTTTTTATCGCGTATCGCCCCCGTGAAGGCCCCCTTCTCGTGGCCGAAGAGCTCGCTTTCAAGGAGGTTCTCGGGAATGGCCGGGCAATTTATCGTGACAAAGGGCCTTTCCTTGCGCGGACTGTGTTCATGGATCGCCTCGGCGATCATGCTCTTGCCTGTGCCGCTCTCGCCGCGAAGAAGGACCGGCGCATCGGAGTTGGCCACCTTGCTTATCTCGCGGATGAGCTGCTTTGTCTGCGCGCTGGTGCCTAAGATCATCCCCAGTTCGCCTATCTCCCTCTCGGTGGAGCGCTCGCGGCGCATCTCGGTCAACTTGACTATCTTTTCCCACAGGGCCGCGTGATCGAGCGGTTTCTTGATGTAATCGGACGCGCCCGCCTTCATGGCGGCGACGACTATCTCGGTGTCCCCGTAGCCGCTCACCATGACGATGGGTATCTCTTCGCTCAATCCCTTTATGTCGCTCACGAGCTCAACTCCCGACTTGTCCGGCAAATTCACGTCGAGGAGAACGACGTCGGGGTCCTTCGCCTTGATGGAGTCGAACCCTTCCTTCGCGGTCCCGGCCGTCAGGACGCTCGCCCCCTTAGCGCTCAAGTGTTTTGCCAAAAGACGGGTAAAATCAGGATCGTCGTCTATGATGAGGACGGTCTGTTTCACTTCTCCCCCAACCAAAATGTTGCATTATCATACACGATAGGACAGATTATTACATCAAAAAACATGGAACGAAACACCAAGACGAAGATAATCGCGACGCTCGGTCCGGCAAGTGACACGCCTCAAAAGATGAGGGCGATGATGCGCGCCGGTGTCGACGTCTTTCGCATCAACGGCGCGCACGGCGGCACGGCCGAACATCGCCGCTTCATCTTTGCCGTTAGAAACGCGGCCAAAAAAGAGAATTTTCCCGCCGCCGTCATGCTCGATCTCCCGGGGCCCAAGTTCCGCATCGGAAAGCTCATGCGTGAGCCGGTGAAGCTTAAAGTCGGCGGCAAGATAACGCTTTTCTGCGGCGCGTCCGTCCAAAAAGACGCGCGCATACCGGTCCCGGACGCCGCGGTTGCAAGGTCCGTGAGGAGAGGCGGAAAGATATTCCTGAACGACGGCATCGTCAAACTCACGGTCTTAAAGGTCAAGGGCCGTGAGATCTTCTGCAGGGTCTCCGCAGGCGGAGAGATAAGGACGCACAAGGGGATGAACCTTCCCAACGTGCGCCTCGCCGTTCCGTCGCTGACAAAAGAGGACAAGAAGCTCGCGTTCATGGCGGCGAATGCCGGCGTGGACTATCTCGCTCTGTCATTCGTCAGATCTGCAAAGTGCGTCACCGACCTGCGGCGGCTTTTGAGGAACAAGGCGCCCCACATGGGCATCGTTGCGAAGATAGAGAAACCCGAGGCGCTCAAGGACCTTGACGCCATAATCGCCGCGTCCGACGCCGTCATGGTGGCCAGAGGGGACCTTGGCATCGAGATGCCCTTCGACAGGGTGCCCATCATTCAGCGAGACATATTGACAAGGTGCCTCGTCGCCGGAAAGCCGTCAATAACTGCGACGCAGATGCTCGAATCGATGGTGGAGGCGAAGACGCCCACCCGCGCGGAGGCCACGGACGTGGCGCAGGCGGTCTGGGAGGGCTCCGACGCGGTGATGCTCTCCGCGGAGACCTCCATAGGAAAAAACCCGGTTGAGGCGGTCAAGGCGATGTCCAGAATAGCAAAGGAGGCGGAAAAAAAGATGCCGCAGTTCGATCTCCCGAGAACGCCGTGCAGCGACAGCGAAAGACAGGCGCAGGTGATAAGCTGTGCCGCCGGTTTCATCGCGGAGAGCGTGGGGGCAAAGGCGATCGTCACGCCGACGCGCTCCGGCAGAACAGCCCTCTTCGTGAGCCGCGACCGTCCGTGCGTCATGATAATCGCGCCCACGGAGGACGAAAAGGTCGCCCGCCGTATGAACCTCTACTGGGGCGTGAGGCCGCTCGCCATGCCGCGCTTTAAGACCGTCGATCAGCTCCTCACGCATGCGGAAAAGGTTGCGAAGGGATCGCGCCTCATCAAAAAGGGCGACAAGATAGTCATCACGAGCGGCGCCCACGGCACGAAGGACGACATCACGCGACTTGTTGAAGTAAGGACCGTATGAATAAGATCCTTAGCATCATATTTCCGGTGATCTTATTTATCACGTTCTTCAACGGGATGGCGGACAAGGGGCCGTCGCGCAAGAAGTTCCGCGTTCTGGAGAGCGGCGAGGAGAACCTGATCAGGCCGGAGGCGGCCCCAGCCGTCAACCAGCTCAAGCTCATCGCGAACGACAAGCGGCTCATGGCTTGGCAGGCGTGGTGGCAGAGATGCTCCCCGGGTTTTTCGCTCGACAACATGGAGGACTTGGGCGAGTTCCCGATAGACAACGAGCCGCTCGACCCTGCGGTCCACGGTGAACCCAAAAAGGGCCCGTC
>DYJF01000062.1:3630-8933 GCA_020723205.1 Bdellovibrio sp. | reverse complement strand
CGCCTGCGTGTCCACCTTGACGTATTTCAAAAAACGGTCGAGCAGGGTCTCTTTCATAAGGTTCTCCTTTATATTGAATCCTTCTTTGCGCGCACCGCGTCGGCAAAGACGTAGATGCATATTACCATCAGCATCGCTATCGAGAGCCAGTTGCCGGCAGCGCCGTCGTTCGCAAAGTCGTGCAGTATCGTCCTGCCCGTTTCGGACTCGATGTACTTGATGACTGCCCCGATCACGCCCATGAGCGCGCCGCCCGCGATGAAGCCGGACGCAATGAGCGTCCCCCTCTCTCGGCGTTTGTTGGCAAGCGCGGAGTCTCCCCTGGCCGAAAGCTCTACGAGCTTCGCGACAATGGCACCGACGAGGATCGGCGTGTTGAGAGAAAGCGGTATGTACATGCCGAGCGCGAAGGCCAGGGGCGCTATACCCATCATGTTGACGACTACGGCGATGATCGCGCCTATAGCATAGAGCATCCACGGCGCGCCCTTCGCGGCCATGACTCCCTTAATGACCGCGGCCATCGCGTTGGCCTGCGGGGCGGGCAACGGATTCGGATGTTCAGGCGTGGGAGCGAACCCGTAAACCTTGTTCAGGAGCATGATGACCAGCGCCACGGTTCCCGCCGAGAAGACGGTCCCCAGTATCTTGCACCACTGCTGACGCGATGGTGTTGATCCGATCCAGTAGCCGATTTTTAAATCCGTGATGAGCCCGCCGGCCATGGCAAGCGCCGTGCAGACCACGCCGCCGATGAGCAGCGCCGCTACCATCCCGTGTTCCCCTTTGAGCCCGGCCGCGATGAGTATGAAAGACGAGATAATGAGGGTCATGAGCGTCATACCTGAAACGGGGTTGATGCCGACGATCGCTATCGCGCGGGCGGAGACGGTCGTGAAAAGGAACGATATGATGAACGCTACGGCCAGAGCGATGGCGCTCAAGACGAACGGATTCTCCTGTCCGGCAACTACCGAGTAGCGAAAGAAGAACCACGTTGCAACGACGAGCAAGAGCATGCCGATGATTATGATGGGCATCGGAATGTCACGCTGCGTGCGTTCGACGGTCTTCTCTCCTTCATGCGCCTTACGCGAGGCGAATATCTCCTTGAACCCCTTCGTGAAGGCCTGAATGATGATGGGCGAGGACTTGATTATGCCGATGATGCCGGCCGCGAAGATGCCGCCGATACCGATGTAGCGGACGTAGTTCTTGAATATCTGCTCGGCAGACATTGCGGTTATCGGGATCTCGGCCGGCGGAAGCACCGGCGGGACCAGACCTGCGACGTCCGGTGTCAACGCTACACCGATGTGGTTGAATAGAGGGATCAAGACGAACCATGACAGGAAAGAACCGCAGGCGATGATTGTCGCATAGCGAATGCCTACGATGTAACCCAGCCCCATCACCGCGGCGCCGGTGTTGATGGAAAAGACCATCTTCGCCTTGTCGGTCAGAAACGAAAGCGAGCTCACCATGGCGGTCGTGAACTCTTCCGTCCAGGCGCGCATGGCTATCGAGAGGAAATCGTACACGCCGCCCACGAGCGCCGCGACGGCCAGAACCTTCGCCTGCGAGCCGCCCTTGGCGCCTGCGACGAGCACCTCGGTCGTTGCGGTCGCTTCCGGGAAGGGAAGTTTCCCGTGCTGGTCGGATACGAAATATCGCCTAAGGGGCACTAAGAAGAACACGCCTATCACGCCGCCCAGCGTTGCGACCATGAAGAGCTGAAAGAGATTGGTGAGATGGTCGAGCCCAAGGATAAAGAGCGCTGGCAGCGTGAAGATCGCTCCCGCGACGACGAGCCCCGACGCCGCGCCTACAGATTGTATGATGACGTTCTCAAGTATCGTGCTCTTCCTTCTGAAGATGCTCCCGATACCGACGGCCAAGATGGCGATCGGGATCGCCGCTTCAAAGACCTGTGCGATCTTGAGACCCAGGAACGCCGCCGCTCCTGAAAAGAGTACGGCCATGAGGATCCCGAAAAAAATAGATCTCACCGACAGTTCCACGGTTTTTTGTTCCGACGGAATTATCGGGACGTACTTTTCTCCGGCCTTGAGTTCCGTGTAGGCGTTCGTTGGAAGTCCTGAAACCGCAGCATGGTATTCCATTATCCCTCCCGATGGTGTGAAATGCTTTGATTTTTCTAAAGAATCGGGTAAGGATTGTCAAGGTGAAGCTGGGGATAGACATCATTCTTTCGGAGCAGAGGCCCCTGATAGAGGGAAAGCGGTTGGGCGTATTGGCCCATGAGGCGAGCGTTACATCGGACGGCCGGCATTTAGTGGACACCCTGCTTTCCGATAAGGGGCTGAACGTTACGACCCTGTTCGGTCCTGAACACGGTATAGCGTCAAAGGCCCAAGATATGGAGCCGGTCAGGAGCTATAGCTATCAGGGCGGGGATCGTGCGGTTCCGGTGTACAGTTTATACGGAAACGACCTCGACTCATTGAGCCCCAAGGACGAGATGCTTGGGGACGTGGACGTTCTCCTGATAGACCTTCAGGACATCGGCTCGCGCTATTATACGTTCATATGGACGACTGTCTTGTGCCTCAAGGCGTGCAGGAAGAATAATAAGAAAGTGATCATCCTCGACCGTCCGAACCCATTGAACGGCGTGGACGTCGAGGGGGCGCTTCAGGAAAAGGGGTTCGAATCCTTCGTCGGCCTCTATCCTATGCCGGTGCGTCACGGGATGACGATAGGCGAGGCGGCCCTCTATATAAATGAAGAGCACAAAATAGATTGCGATCTTCAAGTCATTCAAATGCAGGGTTGGCGGCGCAACCGGTTCTGGAGGGACACTGGCCTGAAATGGATCGATCCGTCGCCCAATATGCGCTCCTTCAACGCGGCGCTGCTCTACCCCGGCATGTGCCTGATCGAAGGCACGAATATTTCGGAGGGGCGCGGTACTGACACGCCCTTCGAGATAGTCGGCGCGCCTTATATGAGTTCCGAGGAGCTGATCGCCGAATTCGACAAGCTTGGTCTGCCCGGCGTCAAGGCGGCCCCGACGGCTTTTATCCCGATGAGGCAAAAATGGGCGGGCCGTATGTGCAACGGGGTGCGGTTCATGATAACTGACGAGGCGGTTTTCAAACCGTATCTTACCGGTCTCGCATTCATTTGGACCGTCAACCGCCTGTATAAGGACAAGGGTTTTGAATGGAGGACCGCCCCTTACGAGTTCGTGGGCGACAAGCCGGCGATAGACCTTCTCACGGGGTCGTCATATTTCCGCCAAAACATTGACAACGACTTAGGTCTGATCGCGGGCCTTTCCACACCATCCACTGAATCTCTCGAAAAGCGTCAGGACGCCCTTCTATACTGATATGTCACGGCCATCATATCTCGGATTGCTTGAAAGCGGGGAGCTTAGAAGGCGCGTGGGCAGGGCTTATCTCGCCATGCGTTCATGCATGCTCTGTCCCAGAAATTGCGGCGTGAATCGATTCAAAGGCGAGACGGGTTTTTGCCGCACCGGAAAGATCTGCAGGGTGGCGAGCGCCAATCTCCATTTCGGCGAAGAGCCGCCTGTCACGGGGACCAAGGGCTCGGGCACGATCTTTTTCGCGAACTGCAATCTGCGCTGCATCTTTTGCCAGAACTACCCCATAAGCCAGTTGGGAAACGGCGAGGCGGCGCCTCCGCAAAAACTTGCCCGCATGATGCTGAACCTTCAGGAGCGCGGCGCCCACAACATAAATCTTGTGACCCCATCGCACGTGGTGCCGCAGTTTCTGGCCGCGCTTTTGATCGCCGCAAAGGCGGGGCTGAAGATACCGATCGTCTATAACTGCAGCGGTTATGACGGGCTCGGGGCGCTGAAGCTTCTGGACGGCGTGGTGGACATCTATATGCCGGACATAAAGTACTGCGAACACGAGATAGCGGAGAGATATTCGGGCGCCACGAAATATTGGGACGCGGTGAGGCCGGCCGTGAAGGAGATGTACCGCCAGGTCGGCGCTTTGAAGGTGGGCGAGGACGGCATAGGAGCGAAGGGACTTCTGATACGTCATCTCGTCCTGCCGGGCGGGCTCTCGTCCAGCGAAAAGATATTCGAGTTCATCGCCACGGAGCTTTCAAGGGACGTCCCGGTAAATCTCATGAGCCAGTATTTTCCTGCGCACAAGGCGGTGAACGATCCGGTGCTCGGAAGGCGCATCACCAAAAGAGAGTTCGAAGAGGCGGAAGACGCCCTTCACAAATGGGGCCTGACCGAGGGCTGGATACAGAACATGTAAAGGTCGACGTTGAGATTGAGGGAAAATGGTTGCCGGAGGGCCTTGACCTCAACCTTGACCTTATCCTTGGCCTTAAGGTATAATATGCCACATTTCAAAACCGGTTGAGGTCCCAATGCCGGTATTCTGGTCGCGAAGAGTTATAAGAAGCTTCTTCCCGGGCGCCAAGCACGAGCCGCGCCACTTAAGAATCATACAGAGGGCCAACAGGTCGCCATCCTGCCAGATCCTCCCCCACTTTCACATCGTACCACCGAAGACTCCCAAGGAGTGGATGGGCAGGTGGGTGACCATAGATTTCTGACCCCGACGCATCTTTAAATATTCCGAAAAACCTTAAAATTCTATCAAGAGCGGCTTGATTACATCAAACGTTTCCGCGACGAGTGTTTTTTAAAAGTCGAAAGGAGCTTTTATGTTAATTGGTGAATCTTTGCCCGTCGGAATGATTTGGAAGAGAGAGAACAGGGTCTCGAGCGGCGATGAAACTGCAGAGGTGTCGCTTAAGAACCTCGTGCCCGACGAGGCAGGTCAGTTGATGGAGCTCTTCGGGAAGCTCGTCAGGGTGGACGGCAAGACGAAACTCAACGGAGTCTTCAGATACGGGCCGTTCGAAGGGGAGAACAAGCTTACAGCGGACGGGTTCGATCAGGTTCAGCTGTATCATTCGCTCAACGACGTGCAGGAATATCTGGGGGGATTGGGCATAGACGTTCCCTCGATACTTGCAAAGCAACACGACGACAGTCCTCATCCCATATCGGCGCATGCGAACGCGGTAGAAGATCTGAACGCGTGGTACGATCCAGAGAGCGACGATCTCACCTTCGGGACCGGCTACGGCAAGTGGCACCTTGCATCCGACAGCGATATTTCCATCCATGAGTCGGGACACATGATGCTCGACCATATCAATTCCAAGCTCGGGAACTGGTGGTCCGGCGAGGGGCGCGCTATCCACGAAGGGTTCGGCGACGCGCTGGCGGCGCTGCGCACCGACGATCCGGAATTGAGTGAAGATTTTGCGGCTTA
>DYJF01000062.1:0-3620 GCA_020723205.1 Bdellovibrio sp. | reverse complement strand
GCTGACACTCAAGGACGTGAGCACCGAAGAGCACGACCGCGGGCAGATCTATGCGGGCTTCTTTTGGTCGGTGAGGGATGGGATAGAGGCACTGGGTTTGAGCGGTCGGGATGCTGCCGATATCACGCTCGAGCTGATGTTCGCTCATTCCTTTCAGTACAAGACGGCGAAGCCGAAGACCTCTGACTTCGTCGCCGCCGTCATCGCAGGCGCCGAGTCGCTTGCGGCGGAAGGGCGGCTCGTGATCGACGTTGAGATCGCGAAGTCGATAATAACGGAGGAGGCGACGAGGCGCGGACTGTTGGACCCCGTTCAGCAGGAACAGGAGCCGGAGGATATCTTCGCCACAATAACGGCAGTTGAAGAGCGTTTCGGAGGAGGCGGGCTCGTGAGGTTCGTCGTGGACGATGAGAACGTCGAACAGCGCCTCTATCAGGAGCAGTACCGGACGAGGGAATATGGATACGTCGAGGTGGTCGGCGCCGGAGCGGTCGAACAGGTGGGCCCCGACGGATCGGCCGTGTCCGCAAAGGATGTGAGGGCGATAAACGCCGGCGAGATAGACGAGACGGTTAACATAAATATCTCGGCGGCTATCAATACGGCGCAAAGCAGCGCGGCACTGACCTTGATCGAGGCGGAACGGAGGAGGGGCGCCCTCGAATCCCTTTCATCAAAGAGGTCGTTCATGAACGACGACGATTACCGCGCGCGGCTCGCTGCGGCGCAAATGGATCACCGGGTCGCCGAGTCCGCCGTCGCGGAACTGGGACATCCCGGAAAAAGGACGATAGCGCCTCCGCAGTCGCGCCTCGTTATTCTGCCCGACTCGAACGAGCTCTTCTATGAGATAAAGGCGGGGCTGGGCATGTATTACGTCAACGCTAAGACGGGGGACTTAAGCTTCGAACGGCATGTGTTCGTGAATTGAAACCGTTCAATGGTTGTTCAAACTGAAGGGGTGGGCCAGGAGGTTCTTGAGCTTGACCTTTCTGGTCCGCCCCTTCGTGTTCGCCATTATCACCTCAAGCGCCGGCGAGAACTCGTGCAGTGCTTGGCGGCAGATGCCGCACGGGGGACACGGCCCCTTCGTCTCTGCGACGACGGCAATGCGTTTGAACTTTCTTGCCCCGTCGGAGACCGCCTTGAAGAGAGCGACGCGCTCCGCGCAGACGGTTATTCCGTAGGACGAGTTCTCGACGTTGCAGCCGGTATAGACCTTCCCGTTAGAGGCCTCGAGCGCCGCGCCGACCTTGAATTTCGAGTAGGGCGCGTAGGCGTTCTTGCGGGCCGCGACGGCTTTCTTTATGAGAGTGTTCATATTCATCCGTTCATGCTGAGCTTGTCGAAGCATGACCGTTAGCCCTTCGACTAGCTCAGGGCGAACGGTCAATAGGTTGTCATTCCTTCGCCCTCATGCTGTCCCAGTAAATGTATGCGCAAAGAAGTATCAGCATGACCAGCCCCATCCAGTTTCCAAACGCGTCGATGTTTTTGAAGTCGGGCAATAACTCCCTGTGGAGCACCTCCTGCCCCAGCCACTGCATGAACGCGCCGAGAACTCCGGCAAGCGCGCCGCCGGCGATCAGGCCGGAAGAAATGAGGGTGCCGCGCGCATATCTTCTCTCGGAGAGTTTTTCGCCCCTGGTCGACTTTTTGACGGCGTGAGAGATGAGCGCGCCGACGAGCATCGGGAAGGTGAGGTCAAGCGGCAGATACATTCCCAAAGCGAACGCAAGGGGAGCCACTCCCACCATCTCCATGAGAAGCGCTATCATCGCGCCGATCGCGTAAAGGAACCACGGCGCCTTCGCGGAGACCATGATGCCGGAGATCACCGCGGCCATAGCGTTCGCCTGCGGAGCGGGCAGCGGGTTGGGATGCACGGGCGACGGCGCAAATCCGTAGACCTGCGAGAGCATTATTATGACATAGGACGTAACGAACGCCGCAACGATGGAACCCACGATGTTTGCATATTCGATCCAGCGCGGCGTGGCGCCGAGCCAGTAGCCGATCTTGAACTGCGTTACGAGGGAGCCCGACATTGATAGCGCCGTGCAGATAACGCCGCCGATGAGCAGAGCCGAGACCATGCCGCCCGGACCCACAAGACCCGCCTTGATGAGCAAGAGGCAGGCGATGACCAAGGTCATC
Organism: Bdellovibrio sp.; assembly: GCA_020723205.1. Taxonomy (GTDB): domain Bacteria; phylum UBA10199; class UBA10199; order 2-02-FULL-44-16; family DYJF01; genus DYJF01. The sequence goes on along the minus strand of DYJF01000062.1, from coordinate 1,463 downwards.
ATCGTCATTCCGGATATCGGGGTGGTGCCGATCGTGGCGATCGCGCGCGCGGAGACGCTCGTGAAAAGGAAGGAGAGCACGAACGTAACGAGGAGCGCTATCAGCGCCAGCATCAGCGCGTTCGGCTGGGCAGATAACACCGACCATTTGAAATAGATGAAGATGCCGACAACGGACGAAAGAAGAAGGACCATGACGCCGAACATCCTGATGTCCAGATTCGTGCGCTCTATCGTCCTCGCCTCCTGCGCGTGTTTCTTGCGGCTCTCGAAGAGCTCCTTGAAGCCCAGCCGGAAGGCGTTGTACATCACCGGCAACGACTTGATGATGCCGATGACACCGGCCATGAATATGCCGCCGATGCCTATGATGCGCGCGTACTTGGCGAATATCTCGTCTGCGGGCATCGCGGCGATCTCGGCGTTGCCGCTCATATCCCCGATGTGCGCGACGAGCGGTATCATGACCAGCCACGAAAGAAGCCCGCCGGCGGTCATTATCGCGGCCCAGCGAAGACCGATGATGTAGCCCATTGCGGTGATCGCGGCGCCGGTGTTCACGGAGAATATGGCCTTGGCCTTGGTCGTCAGCGTGGAGAAAGCCCCTATCATCTCCGTGGAGAACGTCTCGCGCCATCCGCGAAGTATTATGGCCATGAAATCGTAGATGCCGCCAAGAAGCATCGTGTAGGCAAGCACGCGCGCATCGCGACCGCCCTTCTTTCCGGCGACGAGTATCTCGGTCGTGGCGGTCGCCTCGGGGAACGGGAGCTTTCCGTGCATGTCGGCCACGAAATAGCGGCGCAGAGGAATAAGAAGCACTACGCCCAGAACGGAGCCCAGAAACGGAATGAAGAACAGTTGGAAGAGATTGGTGTAGCTGTCCAGCCCCATTATATAGAGGGCGGGAAGCGTGAAGACCGCGCCTCCCGTGACGATGCCGGAGGTAGAGCCGATCGCTATGATGATGATGTTCTCAAGAAGCGTGCTTTTGCGCTTGAAGGCGTACGACAGACCGACCGCGATTATCGCGATGGGTATCGCCGCTTCGATCCCGGTGCCGATCTTGAGCGTAAGATATGCGATGGAGGCGGAAAAAATGATCGTCATCAATATTCCCAAAATGACCGATCGGAACGAGACCTCGTGGACCTGTTCATCGGTGGCCACAAGCGGGGAATATTTTTCGCCCTTTTTCAATTCGCGGAACGCATTTTCCGGAAGGCCTACGATCAGCTGTTGTTTCGTCTCGTCCATTATCTCCTCCTTCTTGTTTCTTCATCCTCATGGGCGGGAAGGGCCTTCGGCGTCTCTCCATCGGCCGCGCCCTCGAACGTTTTCAGTATCTGGGACATCTGCTTTAACTTCTTCTGGACGCGGCCGTGCACCGTGTTCGGCGGATAGAGGCCCCTCAAGTTCGGCTTGCCCGCCGGTTTTCCCGTCAGAAGCGATATCCCCTCATCC
>DYJF01000061.1 GCA_020723205.1 Bdellovibrio sp. | reverse complement strand
GAGTATGTTGGTCGTGTCGACCGGTATGAACTCCTGCTGCGGGTGCTTGCGCCCGCCCTTGGGGGGCACGGAGGCGACGGTCCCTTCGAGGATCTTGAGGAGCGCCTGCTGCACCCCCTCGCCGGAGACGTCGCGCGTGATGGATGGGCTCTCCGCCTTGCGCGTTATCTTGTCTATCTCGTCTATATAGACGATGCCGCGCTCCGCCTTCGCCCTGTCGTAATCGGCGGCCTGAAGAAGCGACAGTATTATGTTCTCGACGTCCTCGCCCACATAGCCCGCCTCCGTGAGACACGTGGCGTCGGCAATGGCGAACGGGACCTTCAGAAATCTGGCGAGCGTCTGTGCGAGAAGGGTCTTACCCACGCCGGTCGGCCCTATCAAAAGGATATTGGACTTCTGGAGCTCGACTTCCTCGTGCGGCCTGCCGCGGCTCTCTATCCTCTTGTAGTGGTTGTGCACGGCGACGGAGAGCACCTTTTTCGCGTGCTCCTGCCCTATCACGAAATCGTCGAGCACCTTATTGATCTCCGACGGTTTGGGCACGCCGACGCGCTCCCCGTAGGGCTTTCCGCGAACCCCTTCCTCGGCTATGATGTCGTTGCACAGCTCGATGCATTCATCGCAGATGTAGACCGTGGGACCCGCGATGAGCTTTCTCACTTCGCGCTGGTTCTTTCCGCAAAAAGAGCACGAGAGATTGAGCGTATCTTCCGGAGGTCTTGTCATGATCACAACTCCTTCTGTGGACGTGAGGTTTCCACTTCGTCTATGACACCGTATTCCTTCGCCTCTTCGCCGGTCATGAAATAATCGCGGTCGGTGTCCGTCTGGATCTTCTTGAGCGGCTGGCCCGTGTGCTTGGCAAGTATGAGGTCCAGCTTCTCGCGCATCCTCAATATCTCCTTCGCCTGTATCTCGATGTCGGTGGCCTGCCCCTGAAAACCGCCGAGCGGCTGATGTATCATCACGCGGGCGTGGGGAAGGCAGAAGCGTTTTCCCTTGGCGCCGGCCGCAAGCAAGAGGGCGCCCATGGAAGTCGCCTGTCCCATGCAGAGAGTGGAGACGTCCGGCCGCACGTATTGCATCGTATCGTAGATGGCCAGCCCCGACGTCACGACGCCTCCCGGCGAATTGATATAAAGGTGGATGTCCTTATCCGCGTCCTCCGACTCGAGAAAGAGCATCTGCGCTATGACTAGATTGGCCAGATCGTCTGTGATCGGCGAGCCGATGAAGATGATCCTCTCCTTCAGGAGCCGTGAATAGATATCAAAAGCCCTCTCGCCCCGTTGGGTCTGCTCTATGACCATTGGAATTAGTTCCATTTTTGCCTCATTTTTTCAATTTTTGTCACTTTTTCGCCTTTTTTGGCTTAACTTCCTTGATCTTAGCCTTTGAAACGACTAAATCAAGGGTCTTTTCGTATAAAAGTTGGCTTTTAAGGCGCTCCACCACGCCATCTTTTCCGAACTGGGCCTTCACCTTTTCGACCGGCTGGTTGGCCTGTTTTGCTATCAGGGCTATTCTCGCCTCGGTCTCCTCGTCGGTGATCTGGATCTGGGCGTGTTTTGCGATGGCGAACGCGATCAGATAGCCGCGGACGCGCTTCACCGCCTCCTCCATGTGCTCAGTCACGAACTGCTTCGTGTCAAAACCGGAGTCCTCGATATTCTTCCCCTGCGCCTTGAACTGGCGCGCCACGTCCTCAAGCATTGCGCCCAATTCGTTCTGGACCATGACGTCGGGGACCTCGAAGGGATCCTTTTCAGCGAGCTGCCTGATGGCCAGAAAACCAAGCCGCCTCTTCTTGAACTCATCCTTCGCGTTGTTGATGTGTTTTCTGATATCCGTCCGGACCTCTCCCATGTTCGCGAACTTGCCGAGCGTTTTTGCAAAGTCGTCGTTGAGCTCCGGCACGACCTTCTTCCTTAGCTCCTTCACCTTAACGCGAAAGGCCCCCTGCTTGCCGGCTATCTCCTTGTTGAAATAGTCAGAGGGATAATCGACGGTGATGTCGCGCTCCTCGCCCTTCTTCATGCCCTTGATGCCGCCTTCGAACTGCGGAAGAAGCGAGCCGTAGTCCACCACGAAATTCTCCGCGTCGCTTCCTTTGAACGACTTTCCTTCGACGGTCCCTTTGAAATCAACGATGGCCATCATTCCGGGCCCAAGCTCGGAGTCGTCAGCCGGCTCAAGCTGCGTCATGGCGGCCTGCAGCCGCTTCAGCTCCTTTTCGATCTCCTCATCGCTGACATCCACCTTATCTATCTCAAGCGCCAGCCCTTCGAACTGGGGGACCTTGACCTCCGGCATCACTTCGAACTCCGCCCTGTAAACGAAGTCCTTGCCCTCGAGGAATATCTCAAACTCGACCGAGGGATCGGTAAGGGGCTGCGCATTCTCCTGCTTGATCGCCTCAAGATACGTGTCCTTCACTATCCGTTTTGCTATCTCCTTGTCCGCGGCCGGCCCCAAGTTCTTTCTCACAAGCTCAAGCGGGGCCTGCCCCTTCCTGAAACCCTTTATCTCGACCTCCTGTTGCATCTCTTTGAGCGCCGCATCCGCAGACCTCTTTGCTATGTCGGAAGGCACCTCCACATGCAGCCGCTGCCTTACTGTTTTGATCTTCTCGATTTTTGTTTTCATTTTGTTCGTCGCCCTTTCCCTTTTGATTGTGCGAGGGAGGGGACTTGAACCCCTATGGATTTCTCCACCAGATCCTAAGTCTGGCGCGTCTGCCAAATTCCGCCACCCTCGCCCCGAAATGACAGCAGAATTTCAGGAGAAATTCTGTTCTCGTCATTTCGAGGGCCCACCGAAGTTCAGACATCAGCGGGCAAAAGTTGACATAAACTAACGATTTTAGACGCTAAACGCAAGAAAAACGCATAACTTTCGCATTTTTTCCGCCTTGAATCGGTCGAAGAGTTGACTTTCGGGTCAAATCCGGGGACATAATGGGCCCTATTTCAATCATGAGAAAGGAGAGAAATATGGCATTCGATCTGGAAAAATTCTTCATTGATATATTCAATCCCGCAAGGGGAGAGGTCGTGACCGTCATGTACGACATGCCGCACGGCACGATCGCCGATAACGAGGCATGGAAAAAAAGGCGTGAAATGGCCCTCGAATGGCATTCGAAACTGGCCGGCCTTGCAAGTAAATTGGGCATCAAGGTCAATCCCGTCGTTACATACAAGGCAACGGGCAGCGGAGGCGCGGAACTCCCCAAGAATGTGATGTTGGGAGACAGCGAAACGGCCCTCGATAGCTTGCTCGACACCTCCACAATAGTCATTTCCATGCCCGAATTCTCCGCGACCGCGCCGCTATATAGCGTCGCCAAAAAGTTGAAGAACCTTCGCGTCGGCTCAATGCCGGGCGTGGACAAGGCCATGGAAGAGACCGCGCTCGCCGCGGACTACAAGGTCATCATCAAAAGATGCGCCGATCTCGCCCCCTATTTCGAAAGAGCGAAGGGCGCCGAGGTCGAGTTCTCAAGCGGCCACAGGTGCTATTTCGATATTTCCGCCGGCAACCGCGTGCACAGGAGCGACGGCTTCCTGCATCCGGAGGTCGCCGGAACGGAGAGGAGCGGCTGCAACCTGCCGACCGGCGAGGTCTACGTGGTACCCAACGAAAAGGCGAACAGCAGGACCGCGGGCGAGCTCCCCGTTATGATGGGAAGCGAGTTGGCGGTTTGTGTCGTGAAGGCAAACAGGATCGTCGACGTGAAGGGAAAAGGAAGCATGGTCGAAGAGGAGAGAAGGAAGTTCGAGGGAGACCCTGCGCGCGCAAACATCGCGGAGTTCGCGATCGGCTGCAACGAAAAGGCGCGCGTGAGGGGCGTCGTCTTGGAGGACGAGAAGGCGCTGGGTTTCCACTGGGCGTTCGGCAGGAGCGATCATCTGGGAGGCACCGTCGGCATAAAAGATTTCAGATCGCCCTCCGGTGTCATCCATCATGACACGGTATATGCCAAGGGAACGCCCCTTACCTGCAAGAGACTCGACATGGTATTTCCCGACGACACGCGAAAGACGCTGATAAAGGACGGGGACCTTTTGGTGTAAAAATAAGGGGACGGTCCCCTTTTTGAAAGGGGGACCGTCCCCTGTTTATCTCCGCAGTTACTTGAACGACCTCAAGAGCTCCACCGTGAAATCCCACACTTTTTCTATCGACGGGACATGGAGCTTCTCGTCGGGCGAGTGGACGTTCTTCATGGTGGGCCCGAACGATATCATGTCCATCCCTTCGTACTTATCCCCTATGATACCGCACTCGAGACCCGCGTGGATCGCCTCGACGACCGGCTTCTTGCCGTACTTCTTCTCATAGAGATTCACGCACTTGGCGAGCAGGGGCGAGTCCATGTTGACGGGCCACGGCGGATAGCCACCCTCGTTGACGCTCTCCCCTCCGGAGACCTTCACGAAGGCGCCTATCTTGTCGGTGATCCAGCCGAGCCGCGAGGGCAAAGAGCTTCGCTGGCTGGTGAGTATCTTAAGCTTGCCGTTCTCGATCTTGATATTGGCGAAATTGTTAGAGGTCTCTACCAGCTTTTCGATATCGGTAGACATGGCGGCCACGCCGTGCGGCATCGCCAGCGTCACGTTGACCGTCTTCGTCGTGGAAGCCGCGTTCATGACCTTCTGCGGCGTGCCCGACTCCGTCTTTATCGTCAGGGCGATCTCCGGGTCCGTGTTCTTGAACTCTCTCTTCGCCGTCTTTTCGAACTCGGAAAGAAGCTTCGTCGCCTTGTCGAGGTCCTTCACGGCTATGACGGCTGTCGCGTCCCTGGGTATCGCGTTGTGCGCCGAGCCGCCGGTTATGTCGGCGATTCGAACATCTGTGCCCGTTTGGATGTGGGCAAGCGCCCTTCCAAGAACATTGATGGCGTTCGCCCTCCATCTGTGGATGTCCACGCCGGAATGGCCGCCCTTCATGCCGGACGCGTTGATCTTCGCGCACTTATATCCGGAGGGGAAGCTCTCGAACTCGAGCGGGAACGTCGAGACGGTGTTAAGTCCGCCGGCGCAACCGACCGTGAAGACCCCTTCATCCTCGGAATCGAGGTTCAACAGGACCTTGCCGTTGATGAAACCCGGTTCAAGGGCGTTCGCGCCCGTTAGACCGGTCTCTTCGTCCACCGTGAAAAGAAGTTCCAGAGGGGGATGCACGATATCCTTGTCGGTGGGCACCACCATCGCCATGGCGATCGCGATGCCGTTGTCCGCGCCCAAGGTCGTCTTGTCGGCGCGCAGCCACTCTCCTTCATAGACAAACTTGATTGGGTCCTTTGAAAAATCGTGCTTGGAGTCGGGCGTTTTCTCGCAGACCATGTCGAGATGGCCCTGCAGCACGACGCCCGTCGCTTTCTCATATCCGTTCGTAGCGGGGACCTTGATAACGAGATTGCCCGCCTTGTCCGTCTTCGACTGGAAGTTGTTCTTTTTCGCCCAGTCCTCGAGCCAGCCCCTGATCTTCGCCTCGTTCTTCGAAGAGCGGGGTACCTTCGAGAGGTCCTCGAACCATTTCAAGATCTCCGCCGCTTTCTTGTGCTCGACGCCCATAATCCCTCCTTTGATTTGTTACACGCCTTGGATTTCGGGGATTTAACCGGACAGGGTCCTTAAGTCAAGCGGTATGGACGGCTACAGGACGCACTCTATGCCCCATTTTTCGATCTCCGCGTTGTCCACCACATTGGTTATATAGAGCTGCGGGTTCTCCATGAGGTCCACGACGTTCCTCTTTTCCAGAAGCTGGCCGTGGTGATCGCAGACGAGCTCGAGAACGGGGCGCAGGGCCTGACCGGTATTCAGGCGGATCACCTTGCCGACGTCATGGGAATTGAGCTCCACCCACGTTCCCACGGGATAGATGGAGATTATGCTCAAAAGCGAGCGAAGCGCCGTCGGACTGAAAAAACGCGCGTTCTGGAGGAGCTCCTTTATCGCGTCGTGCGGGGGAAGCCGCCTCCTCTCCGGCCTTGAGTGCGTAAGCGCGACATAGACGTCAGCAAGGGAGACAACTTTTGAGAATTCGGATATCTCGCGACCTTTGAGGCCCATGGGATAGCCCTTGCCGTCGGGCCGCTCATGGTGCTGCAGCGCCATATCTATGACGGATGGGGGCATGTCAGAAAACTGCTTGAGCATCTGGGCGCCGTATTCCGGATGCCGCTTCACCTCGTCGAACTCGTTCTCGCCCAGCTTCCTCTTCTGTTTCACTATGTCCAGAACCCTTACCATACCGATGTCGAACAGGAACGCGCCCACCCCCAGCTCGATGAGCTTTTCACGACCGTATCCCATCTGGCGGCCCATCTCGAGAGAGAGAGCGCAGACCCCTATCTGGTGAGCGACAATGTAATTGCCCGGCGTGTCCTCCTGAATAAGCGGGGAAAGCGAGTTCGGGTCTTTCATGAGGTCGTCGACCAGCTTCGAAACCTCCTGCGCGACGTCCTTGTAACTGACCTTTTCGCCGGCGCCCATGCGCGTGATGATGTCCTGCATGAACGAGACCAGTTCGTGAAAAAGCTCCGAGACGGAGCCGTCAGGGAGCGTCTCTTCTCCCGCCGGTTTTAGGGACGGCTCGGGGACGAACTTTTGCGGTTCCGGCGGTATGAGGACGGGCTTTGCCTCGGGCGGCGTCTCAAAACGCTCCTTTTTCTTCTCACCGCCCTTCATTATCGTGCTGAACTTGACCACAACACCCCCCAAACATGAAAAACTAGCATTTCAGGGGTCCTAAATCAACGAATCCTTTATCAGCCGGCATTATTTTTGAACCATTTGAGCGTCAGTTCGAGGCCCTTTTCCAGCGTCTTTTCCGGCCTCCATCCCAATTTTTCGCCGGCCCTCCCGCAAGCGAGAACGCTCCTCTTTAGCTCGCCCGCCCTCTTCGGCCCGAAGACCTTCTCCCCGCGATAGTTCGTAAGACCGGAGAGTATCCTGTGTATCTCGTTCACGCTGGCCGCCCTTCCCGTCCCGATATTCAGTGTTTCGTTGTCGCCGGCGGAGAGCGACATGACGTTCGCGCGCACGACGTCGCCCACGTACACGAAATCGCGTTCCTGCGCGCCGTCATCGAATATCACCGTCTTGGCTCCCCTTAGCATCGCGCGGAGAAAGATCGCGACGACGCCCGCCTCGCCGCCTATCTGTCTCGGCCCATAGACGTTGGCGTATCGCAGTATCGTGAACTTGAGCCCGTGCTCGTGGGAGAAATATCTGACGTACGCCTCCGAAGAGAGCTTACTGACCCCGTAAGGCGAAAGGGGTTCGATAGGGCTCTCCTCGCCGGCGGGGGCCGCCGGCACCTCGCCGTAAAGGACGCCGCCCGAGGACGAGAAGATGATTTTTTTTGTGCCTACCGAGACCGCGCCCTTGCAGGCGTTGATCATCCCCATGATATTGACGCGGGCGTCAAACGCGGGGTCTTCGACCGACCTTCTGACGTCTATCTGCGCCGCGTGGTGGTTTATCACGTCGGGCCTCTCCTTTTCGATGATCTTCAAGAGCTCCGGAGAGGAGACGTCCGCTTCGTAGAATTTACACTTTGGATCTACGTTCTTTCTGTTTCCGGAACTCAAGTCGTCCACGACGACGACCTCATGGCCCGCTCCGGCATAGGCATCAACAACGTTGGAAGCGATAAAACCGGCCCCGCCCGTTACCACTATCTTCATATTTGTAACCTCGCGTAATCAAAATATAATTGGGGGCCCGTCCTTTGACAAGATAATAGTTAACAATGTGGCCCGCCGATGTTATTCTTATGATGTATGAAAAGACTCATTTTCATAATGACCGCGTTGATCGTTTCTCTGCCTGCGTTTGCGCAGAGGGATTCGAGCTATTCCAGAAGCGGCGACCAGAGCGTCACCGACGCTTTGACGGGCGCCAACCCCGTGGCCCCCATAACGACGGGGTTGGGACAGGTCGTCCCGCCGATCATTTCGTCGCCGCTCACCGAGCCGGATAAGAGACAAAAGCAGGCGGAGGGTCTCGTTACACCTTACCCCGCCGCTCCCTTGCCGCAGCAGCAACCGGCAACCGAGAAAACGGACGGAAGCTACTATGAAAAGGGCGTCAGAGAGTCCGGCCAATACTACCCTTCCGACGTCAAGATGGACAGGAGAGAGGGGACGACGCCGCAGACGGAGAGCGGCACGGGCGAGACACAAGCGCCTTCGCCTTTCTCAACTCCCAGATAATTTTATCTGAAAAATCCCAGAAGCGCGTCCTTCATCATGATGAACGGGTGCGCTATTCTCAAGGGCAGTGCGAGCCAGTCGTTGGACAGGCGGTAATGGTTCATGATCCACGCATCGCTCGGGAAGGTCAAACGGAAGAGGATTTTGATGCGGCCTATCCATCCGTCCATGAGGGCCAGCTCCAAAAGATAGCGGTTGGTCGCAAGACGCGGACGCGGCGCGAAGATTATTTCGTTGGTGCCCAAGAGTCGCGCGATCATTTTTTTTCTGAAAGCGAACGGGGCTAGCTTTTTCTCGATGCCTTCCGGCGCCTGCGCACCCACGACGGTGCGGGAAAGATGGAGCGCCAGCCACAGAACGCTTCTCAAACGGTATTCGCCCGCCTTCGATACGACGAGATCCCAGTCGAGAGAAGGGCCCTTCTCCCCGATAAGATATGCGATGTCGCACAGCCAGATGAGCCGGGAAAAACCGTGGAGAAAATAGTGCCACGCGAGCGTTATCAGTTGCAGTTCGTCCTTCATCGCCCTTAAGGTAACGGGGCCGGAGCGATATTCGCGGCTGAACTCAAAGACGTCCCCGGGCGGGATATTGACGACGCCTCCAAACCTCTCGAAGTGGGTCAGCTCCCAAGCCATCTCAAGCGAGAACTGGCCGCCTATCTCAAACTGGAGCTCCGACGAAAGGGCGGAGAGGAGCGGCTGATCCTTCTCGTCGTAGAGCGAATATCCCAGGGCGAAAAGCGCCTCTTTGGCGCGCTCGAGATCCCCCTCCCTTATGAAAAGGTCTATATCCGTCATCGGCCTTATCGCCTCATCGTGATAGACCGTGTCCGCGACGGCGATACCCTTCATGACGACGGCCTCGATCCCTCTTGAGGCGAAGGCATCTTGTATGGCGAAAAGTTCTTCCCTTCTTTTGAGATTACTGAGCGCGACGGAGTAGTAGGAGCGTTCGAATTCCTCTTTGACGACCGGCGAGAAATTGGAGGCGAAGGCGGCGTCCCTGCCGGCAAGACGGTAAAGGAGGGGCAATATCCCGTGTCTTCGGCAGGCGTCTATGAACTGATACTCGTCCCGCGCGCG
>DYJF01000060.1 GCA_020723205.1 Bdellovibrio sp. | reverse complement strand
GCGAGCTCACTTTCGCTTATGACGGATGCGGCCATCCTCTTGAGTATCGCCTGATCGCCGCCCTCGTCGCCCTGTGACACGTACGATCTCGCGCGGATCAGGTTCGCATCGAACCTCTCTATGTCGAGGCCCGCCTCTTTCAGATAACGATCCAGCTGTTTGCGCGCGTCATCGAAGCGCTTCAGCGCGATCATCGCCTCCGCGGTGCGGAGCTTGGCGTCATGCGCCCAGATGCTTTGAGGATGTTCCTGGATAAGGCGCTCGAAAAGCTCCCGCGCGCTATTTGCATCGCCCTTTATCAGCGCTATCCGGCCGCGGTAATAAAGGACGTGGTCGGCGAGCACGGAGAGGTCCGCGCATTTTTTGAAGAAGTTCCAGGCATCATCCCAGTTCGCGTTATGATAACTCGCATAGCCGAATACAAAGTCCTTTTCCGCCGGCTTCAGGCGCGACGCAGCCGCCGCGGCCGTTTCAAGCACGCTCCCGCGCGGAACGCTCTTTTTTTTCGCCCCCGCATCATGCACAGAGGCCAACACCGAGATCGATATGATGACGAACAGGATTCTTTTCATATGTTCTAGAATGAGGTCCCGAATTGCAGTATCAATATTCCGTCCTTCAGACTCGTGTTGAGAATGGGGTCGGTCAAATCCCCCAGCCGGTCGCGGTTCAAGACTATTATACCGTAGCCGAGACGTGCCGTAAGCGGAAGGCCGTGGCCTATCACGAAATCGCCCCTAAGTTCCGTGCCGACGCCCAACATGAAGTCCTGAAAGAAGTGATAACCGTCGCCCTCGTTCTCATCCGCGTTCCATGCGTTGCCGTAATCCGCAAAGAACGCCGCATAGAAGTTCTTGAGATAGAACGGCCAAGTGCCCACGCCGCGCTGGGGGGAGACGATCGGCAACCGGTATTCGGTCGACATGACCATCGCGCGCGTCCTCGACAGCGCTGAAACGGTAAGACCACGCAGGGGAAAATAATTGTAGGACATGCTTCCGCCGAGCGTTCCCTCGCCTATCGCGCCGCCCAATCCGAACGTACCCTGAACCTGCCTGTCTCCCCATTGTATGCCGCCGGCGGCACGGAGGGCCAGCACATGATGATGCCAGAGACGGACGTATTCGCGCCAGTCACCGGAGAAGATGATCTGTTCGTTTCGGCTGCCCCCGCCGAAGATCGAGTCTGTGACCATTCCGGTAAGGCGTATCATCCGGCCGTTCTCCGGGCTTATCGAGGCCGGATATTTCTCCGTATCATTATATAGATACGTGCCCGTGAAGCCGGCAAAGACGCCCAAGTTCAGGACGTCCTTTTCAGCCGGCGTAAGACTCGTGATGGGCATGCGGTCTTCGTAAAAATAGCTCACATTGAAGCTGTGCTTCTTGACCGGTATATAAATGAAGGCGTTGGCATTGCGCCGCTGCTCGAAATAGTGGACGGTGTTCGTCTGGCCGCCCGGATATACGAAGGTCAAATCGCCGAAATCCACTGCGTAGTCGTTGATGCCCAATCCCAACACCGGCAGCCATCTGTTGTACCAGTAGCCGCCGTAATATCCGAAATATTTTGCGTCGGTGCGGTATGTCCCGCCGGCGATCCAGTTGTGCCAGCGCAGCGGGTCCGAGCCGCCGGTCATGATGCTGAAGAGGAAGGCGTCCTCAAGATATGTCGCCCAGGGCGTGATAAAACGGGGCAGGAAGAGCGACTTGCCGAACGGCGAATATTTCTGAGGAACGACATCCTCTCCGCCTTCGCCCAAGCTCCCCGGCGCATCTATGTCAAAGGCCGGGCCCTTCTTCTTCGGAGGAGGCGGCGTCACCTGCACGGCCCCGCCCGCGTCGAAGCTCGATATCACGAACCCGTCGGCACGATATTCGCGAATATAGAATTTCCTGCCGTCGCGCGACGAGGGATCGAAGACACCCGTCAGGACGTTCGTAACCTTCGTCTTCGCCCCGTCGTTGATACCGGTCCTGTATATATTCGAAACGCCAGTTTCATCGGATGAGTAATAGACATATTTCCCGTCAGGGGACCAACTCGAATAGTTCTCCGCGCCCTTCCCTGCGGTCAGCCGCTTTTTTGAGCTTCCGTTCAGGGAATAGAGATATATTTTCCATCCTTCCCCACCGTTCCATGTGTCGGCGGCTATCGTCTGCCCGTCCGGCGAGAACTTCGGGTTAGCGTAATGAGCGTACTCCGGCGAAGGTTCCGTTATCGGCGTGATCTCCTTCGTGCCGATATCTATCTTTTTCAGCACGTCGGTGCCGCCTGAACCGGTAACAAAAACTATCTCTTTGCCGGTCGGGTCGAAATCGGGATCGCGCGCCCGCTGCCCAGTGGTCAGCCGCTTCTTTTTGCCCTTTTCAATATCGTACAGCCACAGGTCGAAATAACGGTTGAACCTCTTGTATGAGCCGATGGCGGTATAGGCGATCTTCTTGCCGTCAGGGCTCCAGACGACCTTGTTCGCCTCCGCCTTGATCTTGTCCCTCACATCACCGGTCTCCATATCCTTGATCTGGATCTCGGCGGCGCGATGCGGGCTCGTCACGACATATGCGAGCATGGAGGAATCGGGTGAAGGCGCGGGACTTGCGAACTGCTCGTCCCACTTGGGGAGGATCACAGATTCCGTGGTGGTCAGACCTTCGGTCTCGATCTTCGTCTCGACCGAACCGTATTCCTCCTTCAGCTTCGCCTCCCACTCGCGCCACAGCTCGTAGAAGGTCTTATGATACACGTTCCTCGCCTGATGATTGACCATGGAGAGCATAGGCGAGCTCTGAACGCGGCGGTTGAACTCCAAGAACTTGTCCTCGCCGTAAGTATCGACGAGGTATTTTACAAACTTGCCTCCGAAGATATAGGCGGTGTTGTAAGATGGCCAGCTCCAGCCCAAACCGTCCGCCTCGTCTATCTTCGGGAACTTGTCCTCAAGGATGGAGGTGCGGACCATCATGTCTGAAAATGTGGAGCGGTTGCGTCCCGCCGTGGTCTGCTCCGTCTCCTCATAGACGGAAAAACCTTCGCGCACCCAGCCCGGCACCAGTCCGTACGGGGCGGTGGTCTTTCCGAAGATCATACGGAACGGTTTCCAGAAACCGCGCGCGGGGTCTATCGTGAGAAGGTGCGTGTACTCGTGGATTATGAGGGTGCGCAGCCAGTCGTCGTAGTTCGAAAGCGACGAGTCGGGTCGGGGCTGCGCCACGAAGAGGAGAAGCCAATTATAGGGCAGAACCATCGTCATGCCGTTGGCGTCGTCGGTCGAGTCGGTTAAGATGACCTCCGTCCTGCCCCACGGCTTCCAGTTGAGCTTGGGGGAAAGAGTCGCGTGGACCTCTTCCAGTATCCTCGCCGCATCCTGCGCGGTGGTCTCTATCTCTTTGGGATAGCGGATGAAGAAATGTTCGGTCTTGATCGTCTGCCATTTTCGCGTGTAATCGAAATTGGCGGCGAAGCCGACGGAAGCGACGAACAAGGATAGAACAAGGACCCCCCACCTCTTCATAGGACGGTTAAGATACTAATTTTTCCCAAGAATCTCAATTATTTATTGGACCAGAGGGGATGTGCCTTCGCGGACATATTTGGCAGTGAACTTGCCGTCGCCGTCCGCGTCCACGAAGACCGGATTCGCGAGCGCAAAGGCGAAGGCCCCGTTGTTGGGGTCGGAATGGAACGATGCGAGGTCCAGAGAGTCGAAGTTCGACGGCTTCTTGGAGCCGTCGATCAGCACGTTGGTGACCAGCGGGAAGAGAGAACGGTATCCTTCGGTCTCTTTCGTGCCGCGCACGAGAACGACTATCCAGCTGTCCTCACCTACCTTCATATTCACGTCCACACCGGCGGTTATGACGCCGTTCTCTTCCTTCCATGTCGTAAGGGTCTGGTCGTAGAGGCGGTATGACAAGCTCGGTTCGTATCCATATCTGGGAACGTGGTACGGTTTGAAGAATTCAGAGGCATCCGCCGCGGTTCCGCTCATGGCGTTGCCCAGCTCATCGTCGATCGGCACCGGCTCCGTGTTGGAATAGATTTCGACGGTATCGAACCACGCCCACGAAGGCGCGGACACGTTGATCTTCATTGCCACGTCGGCGCCGCTCACCGTATCACCGACGCCCTTTTTCACTCCGTCGCTTCCGGTCGCCTCGACGGTAACGAAGGGGCCTGCAGAGACGATCACGCGGTGCTCGTTTATCGCCCTGGCGTAGGCGTTGCGGTCGAACTGTGACGCGCTTCCCGAACCGTCCTTTGGATCGACCGCCGAGCTGATGAAGTTCCGAGGCAATCCCATAAGATTGAAATATTCGTCGTGGCTGTCGGAGGAACCCGTCGCCGTCACTATCATGCCGAGGTTCAGGAAATTGAACCAAGTGGGCAGCGTCGACTTCAAGAGCTGCGAAGCCGCGTGATGGAAATCGTAGCCGATCATGAGCTCCGCCGCGGTGAAATCGCCGGAAACAAGCGAGCCGCCGCCGAAGGGCACGGGGAAAGTCGGGCTGCCGTCCGTGCGCGGCGTAAGGCGTCTTTCGACGGGATCGGCGAAGGTGGACAGCGGCGGAGAGCCGCTTTCAAGATAGAACCTGCTTGTGACCCAGCCGGCCCCCACTGGAAGACCGGTCGGAGAATCGGATATGTGGTTGATCTGTATGACCTGCTCGCCTTCAAATCCGTCCGCAGCGGCGATTATGTCCGTCACGCCCATGCAATAATCGGGCATGAAACCCACTTCATCGAGAGGAGAAGCGGACCAATCGATGGCCCCGTTAGAAGTGGACTGTGGATCAACGGTCAACGGAAAGGCGTGAACATGTCCGTAATGATTCGGCGTAACCTCCTGGCCGACGATGCTTCCAACGAAGGAGCCGGAGGGGACGAGACCAAGCAGCGTCACCTTTTCTATGATCGGCGCGTAATCGAACAAGTGGTCGTGATCGGACGACTGCAGGACGTCCATTCCTTCCGCGGCCGCGGCCAGCACACGCTTTTCAGGCGCCACCCAGCTGTCGGGACTCACCACGTTGTGCAGGTGAAAATCCGCCGATATAAAGCCGGGCGTGGCGACCACCCTCGGAAGCCGGACCGCTTCGATCGTGGCGGTCTTTCCCGCTTCGATGGTCACGTCCTTCTCGACAATGCCGTATTCCGTTCCGTGCGAGATGACAAAGCGGTAGCTTCCCGGTTCAAGCGCGAAGCCCGACTGCCCGGTCAATCCGAAAGTGCCCTTGGCCGTTATATATTTTACGTCCATGACGCCGAACGGTTTCTGGTGCGCGCCCACGTCATGGAACACGCCGGTGCTTTCGCCTTCGGGGGACGGGTCCTCGCCTGCGATCGTAAGACGCGCCGCCACCGGCTGGCCTGTGGAGGAATCGGTCACGGGACCGGCGAACTGGACGAATCCGGCGTCTCCCAACGTGCATGTGACGGTTATAAGCGCGGTGGAGGGCTCGACGTCCTGGGGATCACAGCTCCCCGCGACCGATGTGCCGTTCTGGTGATAGCCGGGCTTGCCCACGACGATATGATATTTGCCGCTTCCAAGCGCCTTCGTGAACGGATCGTCTCCCATCGGCAACCTGCCCGTGAATTTTCCCGATGCGTCGGTCGTGAAGGTGACGATCGTCCCGCCGCTCTTTTTCTGAACGGCCACCGTGGCGCCGCTTACGGCGCTCCCGTCCGGGCCTGCGACGGTTCCGGTGATCGAGCGCGTCTTGACGCCCATTGCCTCCATGCCGGCCTCGAGGACAGAAGAGCTGCTGCCGTCGCCGACGACGAAATATCTCGTGATCGTGCGCTCGGAACCGGCCGGTATCGTGAAATTTATCTGCGGTGTTCCCCCTGCGCCGAGCGGCAGGACCTTGAGAACGCCCTCGCCCAGAATCAGAAAGGTTACGCCGGAATAAGAGAGCGATCCGCTCGTCAGACGGTTCCCTTCCGCATCGGTGAACTGCGAAAGGTCGTAGAAATATCCGTAGGAGACGTCCACGCCTTCAAAGCCCGAATAGATAAGGGCCGGCGTATCGCCCCCCGCCTGCGTCATGAGATCGGGCGAAAATCCAAGTCCCGGTATCAGAAAATTCAACTCTCCGCTGCCGTTCACGATATCGCCGACCGGCATTTTCACGTCGGAGCCGCCTTCGTTCTTGAAGGTCGTGTCCAAGCGCACATAGCTCGCACCGGGATCGAGGCGGTATTCGGTAACGACTTCGGGGCTGACACCTTTCAAGTCCTCATAGACGTCGAAGGGATCGCCGCGATCGTCGAACCTGCGCGAGAAGGTTATCGGCTGGTCTATCGCCCCCTGCGCGACCTCCGCCACAAAGTCCAGATCTATGTACTCCCAGACGTCTATCTTTCCGTACGCGCGAAGCACCTTTGCGCCCCCGTCCTCGCCGGTGTTCACCACTTCATAATTATTGTAGTTGACGGTCCACTCGACGTTCACGAGGGGGAAGATGGAACCGAACTGGTCGCCGCCCGGTTCGTTCGAAGCGCGAACCCTGTCCGCATCTATGATGACGCCGCCGAAAGAAAAGAGCCCCGCGTTCTTGGAGGGCTTCTGTATGATGACGCGTATCTTGCCGTTCTCGAGAAGGACGTCGCCGATGCGCCCCTGTGCGACCGGCCCGCCTATCAATTGGGATTCGTCCTTGATGGTGAACGGCGTGTCGGGATAGCCGGAATAGTTGGGGCTGTCACCGCTCCTGCCGCCGTTGCAGGCGGAGATGGAAAACGCCGATAAAACGGCGAAAAGACCGATTTTTACGAGTGATCCGTGTTTCATAAAAATTCACAGACTTATCGTCCGGAACTGCATTTTGTTGCTAACTAAATTTATCTCGATTGGCTAGGGACGGTGTGTTGGAATATAGCGTCAAAAAAGGGGGTTTCTACGCCCTGTATACGCTTGACCCTACCCAAAAAGCGGGCTAGAAACCAAGGACACAACCCGCCAAACAAACGGAGGGATCTATGATCATAGGCGTACCCAAGGAGATCAAGACGAAGGAGACCCGGATCGCCGTTACGCCCAAAGGCGTCAAGGAGCTTACCTCGAAGGGCCACAAGGTACTGGTCGAGGAGAACGGCGGCCTGTTGAGCGGCTTTTCCAATCAGGATTACACTAACGCCGGCGCAACTCTCGAACGCGATGCGGCGAAGCTCTGGAAGGCGGCCGAGATGATCGTGAAGGTCAAAGAGCCGCTCGAGAGCGAGTATCCCTATTTGAGAAACGGGCTCACTCTTTTCACTTATCTGCATCTCGCGTCCGTTCCGCCGCTTGCATCGGCGCTTTGCGAGACCAAGACGACCGCGATCGGCTACGAGACCGTCCAGACCGATGACGGCAACCTGCCTCTCCTGCGTCCGATGAGCGAGGTCGCCGGCCGCGTCGCGACGCAGATCGGAACATACCTGCTCCACAAAAATCACGGCGGCAAGGGTCTGCTCTTGGGCGGCGTTACGGGCACGCGGCGCGGCACGGTCGTCGTGATCGGCGGCGGCTACGTTGGCTTGAACGCTGCGGAGGTCGGCGCGGGCCTCCGTGCGGAAACGGTCATCCTCGATATCGACGACCAGAAGATCGCGTTCATCGAAGAGACCTATCGCGGAAGGATCAACGCGGTTAAATCCACTCCCCAGACCGTCGAGGAATGGGTGAAGAAAGCGGATCTCTTGGTCGGAGCGGTGCTCGTCATGGGCGACCGCGCGCCGCACGTCGTCTCAAAGGAACTTGTGAAAAAAATGCAGCCCGGCTCCGTCATCGTCGACGTCTCGATCGATCAGGGCGGATGCATCGAAACGTCCCGTCCCACCTCGCACGAGGTCCCGACATACATCGAGCACAACGTTACGCACTACTGCGTTCCCAACATGCCGGCGCTGACGCCTGTCACATCCACGGAGGCGCTCACGGCGGCAACGTTCCCTTATGTCGCAAAACTGGCGAACGACGGCGTGGATAAGGCGCTCACGAACGATAAGGTCCTTGCAAAGGGGCTGCAGGTGAAAAACGGCAAGGTGGTGCACCCTGTGATAGCGAAGCTCTTCCCGAAACTTTCGTAGCGATAAAATCAAATAAAAAAACCGCAGAGAGATCTCTCTGCGGTTTTTTTTGCGATCGTTTTTTAGAAATTCTTCTGAAGGACCTTTATCCTGCTTGCCTGTTTGTCCAAGCGCCCCAGCCAAGCATCCTGCGCGCCCACCTTTTCCTGATACGTCTTCGCCTTCGAAAAATCCTTCGCCTTCCGAAACGCGGACACCTTTTCCGTGAGCGCCTTTTTCTTATCCGTGGCCGACTTCTTCATCTTATTCACCTTCTCCACGCGTTCCGTGAGGTAGACCTTTATCTTCGTCTTATAGGCCGATTCGAAGGCCTTTTTGCCCTCGGCGGAGGTGCGTTTCACGCCCTTTTTCTTGAAGTCCGGGTGCTCCTTCAAAAAGTCCGCCCATGTGTACTTTTGATTGAGTGCCATACGCCCTTCCTTTCAAAATTACGTTGCAGCGGCGCTAGATAGGCGATTTGGGGCGTTAAGTCAAGTGGTTGATTTTTCATAAATTACGTGGTTTAGATGGGTCAATGCTCATCGCTATCGACATAGGCAATACGTCTATATCCTTCGGATTTTTCAAAGGCAGCCGTCTTGTGCGTTCATGGCGACTGCCTACGAAGGAGGCGAGCGCGAAGACATTCTGGCATATCCCGAGACGTAGGACGCAAGACACAAGACACAAGGCAAATTTCGGTGTGTGCATCTCAAGCGTCGTCCCGCGGCTAAATCCTATTTTGAGCAAGGTGATCAGGCGGCGATTCGGCTGCAAACCGTTCTTTGTGACTGCAAAGAATGCCGGTATTAAGATTCCCCGCTACAGCAAAAAACAGATAGGAGCGGACCGTCTTGCGAATGCCGTCGCCGCTCACGAAAAATTCAAACGGCCCTGCATCGTTATAGATATGGGAACCGCCACCACTTTCGACTATGTTACGGGAAAGGGCGAATACGGCGGCGGCGGGATAGCCCCCGGCATCGGCATTATAAATGACGCGCTTTATGAAAAGACTGCAAAGCTTCCGAAGGTCCAAATCCGCATGATGAAACGTGTTATCGCGCAGAATACGAGGGACGGCATGAGATCGGGCGTCTTCCACGGCTATATGGGCCTTGTGGATCACATTGTAAACGAGATGAAAAAAGAGATCACAGGCGACCCGATCGTCATTGCCACCGGCGGTCTTGCAACAATCATCTCAAAGTGCACAAAGACGATCCATAGAACCGAACCCTTCCTGACGCTCGAAGGCCTGAAGATCATCTGGGAACGCAACCGTTAATGACTGCCGGCTTTAGGGACCGACAACGCGTCTCGAAGGATGTGCAGACCATGCGGCTCTCGCATAATGATTGCCGGCTTTCGGGACCTCCG
>DYJF01000005.1 GCA_020723205.1 Bdellovibrio sp. | reverse complement strand
GGCCGGGATATGATCGATAAAATCGCCGAGAGGCGAGCGGACGTTTTGGGTGGCCCAAAACGGACCGCGTCTTTTACAACACCGCATCCCCGAAGTCAGATGGCTGCCTAGCGAGACACGGCGGTCCCGAAAGTCGGCAGTCATTACGAGAGCCGCCGGGTCTGCACATCTTTCGAGAAAATGTATTGACGGGTCGCTGAAGGGGTGTTAAATTCCCGTGTGATATCGGGTTATTAGCCCTTGGGGGAAAGGTGGGCTGGGTATGAACAAATCCGAGCTGGTTGAAATGATCGCGGAGAAGACGAAGATCACTAAGAAACGTGCAGAGGACGTAGTGAACCTGATCTTCGACATCATGGTGGATGCCATGGTAAAGGGCGACAGGATCGAGATCAGGGGTCTCGGGAGTTTTGTCGTTAAAGAATACGGGGCCTACACTGGAAGAAATCCGAGAACGGGGGAGTCCATACAGGTCAGTCCGAAAAAGCTCCCGTTCTTCAAGGTAGGAAAAGAGTTGAGGGAACGGGTGGATCAAGTGGAACATAAGGAAGAGAAGCCGCCGCAGACCTGAAGCTCTTTTCGTCCGCTTAAAAAACCAAAAGCGCCGGGAGATAGAAGGGAACTTCTATGAAGAGGCGAAGGCCTTTGGTCTGGTGGTGCGCCCTCCGGCGTGTCTATCTCTATCAGCCCTTAGTGGCAAATGAGCTCCTTAAGATCTACGGGAACCCCGCCGACATTTTTAACGACTGTCCCCTTGATGAAATAAGGAATTTTGACGATTGGGACGGATGCGAAGAGGATGTTGCCTCGTCTTTGAAGCTGGGTTGTGAGATCATAGCGCTTGATGATGAGAGGTATCCCGATTTGTTGAGGGAGATCCCGGCGAGGCCGGTTGTAATCACGGCAAAAGGCGACACCAGCTCGCTCGCGGGGCCCTGCGTTTCCATCGTCGGCGCAAGAAAGGCGGGCAGCCACGGCAGGCAGATAGCGTTTGAGATAGCAAGGGACCTCTCAAGAGAAGGGATAGTCGTCGTGAGCGGCATGGCCTACGGCATAGATGCCGCGGCGCATATGGGCGCGCTTGAATGCGGGAGGACGGTGGCGGTCTGGGGGTGCGGTATCGACGTCTGCTATCCTCCGCAGTTTCACGATTTGAGTTTGAGGATCGCCAAGGCCGGCTGCATTGTCTCCGAATTTCCTTTTCGCACATCGCCGATGCCGCATCACTTTCCACAACGCAACAGGATCATAAGCGGGCTTTCGACCGGAACCGTCGTTGTGGAGGCGGCGGCAAGGAGCGGAAGTCTGATAACCGCCCGTTTCGCCATCGAACAGAATCGCGACGTCTTTTCAGTGCCGGGGATTGCCGGCGGACTCATGTCACAAGGGACTCACGAGCTGTTGCGAAGGGGCGCGATATTCGTTGAAAATGCCGGCGACATCCTGAACGCGATCTTGTCCCAAATATCGGGTCCGGAGAAAAACCCTAGACATTTGGCTCTTAATGATAATAATGGCGCGCCAAAATAGATATGGCACAGTCACTCGTCATAGTTGAGTCACCTGCGAAGGCCAAGACGATAAAGAAATATCTTGGTCGCGGCTATCAGGTCATGGCCTCCGTGGGCCATGTCAAGGACCTTCCGGAGAAGGAGCTCGGTGTCGACATCGAGAACGACTTCGAGCCGACCTATGTCATCATAAAGGGGAAGCAGAAGGTCTTAAAGAAGATAATCGAGAGCGCCGAGAAGGCCGAGAACGTCTTTCTTGCGCCGGACCCCGACCGCGAAGGGGAGGCGATCGCATGGCACATAGGCGAGGAGATAACTAAGAAGGCGAAGAAGAAGAAGGTCCACAGAATACTCTTCAACGAGATCACTGAAGGGGCGATCAAGGAAGCCATCAAGCATCCCCTCGCAATAGATAAGCATTTGTTCGAGGCCCAGCAGGCGAGAAGAATACTGGACCGCCTCGTGGGTTACAAGATCAGCCCCATTTTATGGAAGAAGGTGAGAAGGGGCCTCTCGGCCGGCCGCGTACAGTCGGTCGCCGTCCGCATCATCTGCGAACGGGAGGCGGATATCGCGGCATTCGTTGCGAAGGAATACTGGTCGATAGTCGCGCACCTTGAGGGCTCAAAAGAGCCGATTTTCGAAGCGAAGCTTGTCAAATTCAAGGGCGAGAACGTCGACATACCCGCTGAAAAGAACGCGAAGGAAATCGCATCGGAGCTGACACGCGCAAAATTCCGTCTCGAGAAGATAACCAAGAGCGAGAGAAAACGTAATCCCACGCCTCCTTTCATCACGAGCAAGCTTCAGCAGGAGGCGGCGCGTAAGCTCGGTTTCACTGCGCGAAAGACGATGGCCATGGCCCAGCAGCTCTATGAAGGCGTGGAATTGGGCGAAGCGGGGCTCGTCGGTCTCATCACGTACATGAGGACGGATTCGCCGCGTGTTTCCGACTCTGCGCTGGAAGCGGTGCGCGCATATATCGCGGGACGTTACGGAAAGGAATACGTTCCGTCGGAGCCCAACCGCTACAAGAGCAAACGCAGCGCGCAGGACGCGCACGAGGCGATAAGGCCGACATCCATGGAACATCCGCCGGAGGACGTCGAGAAATATCTGGAACGCGACGCCTTTCGCCTCTACGATCTTATCTGGAAGCGTTTCGTGGCTTCGCAGATGAATCCAGCGGTCTTCGACGCGACGACCTTTGACATATCTGCGAACGATTATTCCTTCCGCGCCACGGGCCAGATAATGCGGTTCGCCGGTTTCATCGCCGTATATATGGAGGGGGTCGACGAGGAACAGGCGAAGGCCGAGGAAGAGAACCCGACGCTGCCGGAGCTTTCCGAAGGCGAGGAACTCAAACTTATCGGGCTCGATCCCAATCAGCACTTCACCCAGCCGCCTCCGCGTTTCACTGAAGCTTCGCTGGTCAAGGAGCTGGAGGAGCGGGGCATCGGCAGGCCCTCCACGTACGCGGCCATCCTTTCGACCATTCAGGACAAGGATTACGCCAAGAAGATAGAGGGGCGTTTTTTTTCGACGGAGCTGGGGACATTGGTGAACGATCTTCTGATCAAGAGTTTTCCGGAGATATTGGACGTCGGATTCACGGCGCAGATGGAGGACGAGCTCGACGAGATAGAAGAGGGGAAACGCACGTGGCTTGCGACGCTCAACGCTTTCTACGTCCCGTTCGAGAAGTCCTTAAAGAACGCCGCGACCCAGATGCGCGACGTCAAGAAGCAGCAGATAGAAACGGAGCACACCTGCGAAAAGTGCGGGAGCAAGATGGTCATCAAGTGGGGAAGGCACGGGGAATTTTTGGCATGTTCCAATTATCCCGATTGCAAGACCACTCGTGAGTTCAAAAGGACCGAGGACGGCGAGATCAAGATCGCGGAGAAGCGAACGACCGAAGAGAAGTGCGAAAAATGCGGCAGCCCGATGGTCGTAAAGCGAGGGCGTTTCGGGGAGTTCCTCGCCTGTTCTAAATATCCGGAGTGCAAGACCACAAAATCCATCGGTGTTGGCGTCAAGTGTCCCGAGTGTGATGGAGAGCTTGTCCAGCGAAGGACGGGAAGGGGCAAGACCTTCTACGGTTGCTCAAAATATCCCAAGTGCAAATTCGCCCTGTGGAACAAACCCGCGCCCGGTCCCTGCCCAAAGTGCGGCTATCCGATCCTTACGGAGAAATATCTCAAGAAGACGAACGAGAACATCATCGCCTGCCCCCAGAAGGAATGCGGTTACACGTCGGAAAAGGCCTGAAATCAAGGGCTTCCGATGCCGCGGTGCGCCTTTAAATCAGTCAATAAGTGTAGAAGTGTAGGAGTGTAGGAGCGCGGAAGTTGCAATATTTCAAGGACTTCTACACTTAAGCACTACTACACTCCTACACTTTTTTTTAGCAACATTTTTGCCTAATGACCGAAAAGGTCTTGAGATGAAACGCCCGTTTCCATCCATATTTGTATTCGTTTTTGCCCTCTTGGCGGCCGGCAGGGTCTTTGCTTCCGAATGCATGGCGACCGGAGGAGCCGGCGGCTTGAACGCAGCGCTTGCGCTTGCGAACGGAAACGGCTGCGTCACCGACGCGGTACGATACAGGAACCGCTACGGAGAGTTCTTTCCCGGCACCGCATCTTTCAATGTGGTCAAGTTCGCGTCTTCTGACGATATCTCGGCGGCTGTCCATGCGATAGAAAACTCATCGGAGATGCCGCTCGTCATTATAGCCGATCCTGCGGCGGTAGTGAGGTTTTCGGCGGGATCAGGCGGTATTGATATCAAGGGGAAGAGGATCATACTCGACCACGTCACAGTTGAGGGGACGGCCGGGGACGGCATCAGGATATCGGGCGAGAGGAATCTCGTCATCAGGAGCAGGATTGTCTCGAACGGCGCGAACGGGGTTCGCGTGACGGGAAGAGATAACCGCATAGTCGATACGGAGATAGCTTCCAACGGCGTCAACGGGGTGTCCGTAGGGGGTGATTCCGCCGGTCAGAGTTGCGGAAGCGCGACACAGAACGTTTCCGGCCGTGGGACGGTGATTTCAAATTCTCATATTCATGACAACGGGAGCCGTCTTTCGGGGACAAGCTGCAGTGACGCCGATGAATGGGAGCGCATCCCATCATGCTGGTCGCTCAAGATGGAAGCGGAGCAGTGCGCGGAGCTTTTCGCCCGCGAACCGGACTGCGAAGAGCCGTTCGTTCCGATGGGCGATCCCTGCGGATATTTTTGGAGATCTGTAGGGAGGTGCCGCGATCTTTGGTCGAAGGCGGGACTGAACGAGGACGCTTCATCCTCCGACGCAGTCGCCGCCGTTTTCGACGCGTATCCTTACGCTCACGGCGCCGCCGGCGTTTTTATCGACGCATACGGAGTGAAGATAACATCGTGGGAACCCCCGGCCGAAGCGGTCGACGCAGCACCGCTCTTCAAGAATCTCATCGCAAACAATTCCGGCAGGGACGTTTTTGTGAACACGATGGCGCCTGTTGCGATCTGCAAAGAGGCGGAAGAACCGTTCGACGTGAATCTCCTTCAGACGGCGCTTGTCACAGGGACTCCGGTTGGGGGGCTCTTTGTCAGCAGGTTCCCGCTGCCTTCGATCGTCCAGCTTTCCGCCGATGGAGCTGGAGCGGACGTGACTGTCACGGGGAACGTTATGATATCCTCCGAGACATGGTTCCCGTGGAACTTAAGCACGATAAATATGAACGCCCTCCGGGCCGACCTTTATGCCGACAGCGGCAGCGGGATGTTCTTTGCGGGACAGGGTGAAGTCGATTCGGGCGGTCGTTTCAGCGTGCGCGTCACGAACGCGGGTGCGGGTATCACGTTCGTCGCGGCGCTTGTGGACACCGAACACGGGAACACGTCGCCCGTGACCGGCAGCAGACAGGCGACTCCGGGCGGCGATGACGACGAGGACGGAATATTAAACGAGAAAGAGGACGCGAATCATAACGGGCGAGTGGACGCGGGGGAGACGGACCCTATCGATCCCGATACCGATGCCGACGGTCTCTTGGACGGCGAAGAAAGCTTGCATACGGGGAGGGTCGGTATCCTGCTTTCGCAGAACTATCCGTTCGCCGATGTCACGAAACTTGATCCCCTGAATCCCGATTCGGATGGCGATTGCCTGCCGGACGGCCTTGAGCTCGGCGCGTCTGAAGCGGAGGTCAAGGCGCTCGTTGCGAGAAAGCCGCAGAAACCGCGCTATACGATATCGCTCCGGTGCCAGGCGATACTGACCGACCACACTATTACGGAGATGGCGAACGCCCTCATATACGATGCGACCCTCCCGGCAACGTTCGATAACATAGCGATGCTCTTTGACGCGGACCCGGCGACAACCACCGACCCCACGTCGGTCGACACCGACAGCGACGGCGTTCGTGACGGGAACGAGGACTTTAACTTCAACGGCAAGCGGGACACGGACGGCGCATCGGGCTCCGAGTGGGTCGAATCTGACCCGACGCTTTCCGACGCCGACGGAGACGGCATCATTGACGGTGAGGAGGGGGACAAGGACGGGGACGGCATACTAGGTCCGGATGAAAGCGACGCCCATATGGCCGACACCGACGGCGACGGCGTGAGTGACGGTCAGGAGAAGCGGCTCGGGACCTATCCCAACGCTTGCGATTCCGACGAGGACGGGCTCTCCGACGGCGTTGAGGCCGGCGTGATCAAACCGTCGCAGGCCGGGAACTCGTGCCACGGACTTGAGGCGGCGGGTACTAATTACAGAAATCCGCATCTGATGGATCCACTAAATCCGGATTCCGACAGCGACGGCCTCATGGACGGCGTTGAGGACGCGAACGGTAACGGCTGGATAGAGGCCGCTGAATCAGATCCTTCTGTCTTGGACACGGACCGCGACGGCTTGGAGGACGGCGTAGAGGCGCGCGGCGATTTCGACGGCGATCGCATCCCCGATTTCGATCTGCGCCTCATCACGGGAGGGCCGAAGTGCCATCCTCCGCCAGACATCGCGGACATCGACTGCGACGGAGTTCCCAATGCGATAGACGTGGATTCCGACGACGACGGCTGCCCTGACGTCAAGGAGGGCGGCTGGCAGGACCAGAACGTGAACACCGTACCAGACGTCTATGACAATGAGGCGAAGGACTGCACTCAAGGCGAAGGCGGCGGCTCCTTCGGCGGTATCGGCGGTGGAGGAACTAGCCCTTCGGAATCGCCGGGTGAGGGCGACACTGCGGCGACAACTCCGCTGTGGCTCTTTGACAGAAGCGGCGGGGGCGCATGCCAGCTTGTCAAAGAAACGGGGTGTGATAAATATTATACGACTACAATTCTATTGCTTTGTGTCTGCCTTTTGATAGGATTCCGCCGCTTTTCAGTAGGGGGCGGACATGAAAGATCTCATCAACGACTTTTCTTCCTATCTTGAAACTGAAAGAAGGGCGTCCTCACATACCGTAAAGAACTACCTCGTTGACCTTGCGCAGTTCAGCAATTTCATGCAGAACCGCCGCAGGGGAATGAAGGTCACGGAGATAGATCATGCCGTCGTGCGCGAATATCTCGGCACGCTCTTCGGAAAAAAGAACCCCACATCGATCGCGAGAAAACTTTCAAGTCTAAGGAGCTTTTTCGACTACTGCGTAAAGAGGGGGACCGTGAAGGATAACCCCGCGAAAGAGGTTCCTGCCCCCAAGGTCCCGAAGAGGGTCCCTAAATTCCTGACGGTCGACGAGGTATTCGCGCTCCTTGAAACGCCGGACGCGACCGGCGCCTTGGGCAGGCGCGACAAGGCGATCATGGAGCTGTTATATGCGTCCGGTCTTCGCGTAAGCGAGCTCGTTGGCCTGAATAGGGGGGACTTAAACGTTGATGACGGTGTCGTGAGGGTGCTGGGAAAGGGAAGGAAGGAAAGAATGGTTCCCGTCGGAAAAAAGGCGTGTGATGCCCTCAAGAACTATCTCGATCTAAGGCCGGCCCTCGCCGGAGATTCGGCCGTGAACACGGCGATCTTCGTGAACAGGAACGGCACACGGCTCTCAACGCGGGCGATCGAGCGCATGATGATCAAATACCTAAGACAGAGCGGGATACAAAAGGCGGCGACCCCGCACGTATTGCGTCACACGTTTGCTACGCATCTCCTGAACGCCGGCGCGGATATGCGCGGAATTCAGGAGCTCTTGGGCCACTCCAGTCTTTCGACGACCCAGAAATACACGCACGTCGGCATCGAAAAAATGATGGAGGTCTACGACAAGGCGCATCCGAAGGCATAGGAGGCGAAAATGTTCCATGCAACGACGATACTGTGTGTCCGGAGGAACGGCGAAGTGGCGATAGCCGGCGACGGGCAGGTGAGCTTCAACAACACTGTGATGAAGAGCACCGCCAACAAGGTGCGCACGATGGGGGACGGCAAGGTGATAGCGGGCTTTGCCGGTTCCGCCGCCGATGCGTTCACTCTCTTCGAGAAGTTCGAAGGCAAGCTGGAGGAACATCGCGGAAATCTCACGCGTGCGGCGGTTGAACTTGCAAAGGACTGGCGCACCGACAGGATCCTGCGCCGCCTCGAGGCGATGATGATCGTTGCGGACAAAGAGAACACTTTTACGATCTCTGGTAACGGCGATGTCCTTGAGCCGGACGACGGCGTAGCGGCCATCGGCTCCGGAGGGCCG
This sequence comes from Bdellovibrio sp., assembly GCA_020723205.1. Lineage (GTDB taxonomy): Bacteria > UBA10199 > UBA10199 > 2-02-FULL-44-16 > DYJF01 > DYJF01. Next base: position 50,814 of record DYJF01000005.1, on the reverse strand, counting down.
TATGCGCTGGCTTCAGCACGGGCGCTCATGCGCCACTCTGACCTGCCGGCGAAAAAGATCGTAGAAGAGGCGATGAAGGTCGCATCGGAGATCTGCGTGTTCACGAACGACAAAATAAACACAGAGGTTATCTAGGGATGACCGCGAATTTTACGCCCAGAGAGATAGTGTCCGAACTGGACCGGTTCATAGTCGGACAGAACAAGGCGAAGAAGGCGGTCGCTATCGCGCTTCGCAACAGGTGGCGCCGCCAGCAGGTGTCACCCCCGCTCAGGGACGAGATAGTCCCCAAGAATATCATCATGATAGGGCCCACGGGAGTCGGGAAAACGGAGATCGCGAGGCGTCTTGCGCGGCTCGCGCAGGCCCCGTTCATCAAGGTAGAGGCCTCCAAGTTCACCGAGGTGGGCTATGTCGGAAAGGACGTCGAATCGATAATCCGCGAACTTACCGACATCGCTGTCAAGATGGTGCGTGAGGATGAGACGAAACGGGTGCAGGTCAGGGCCCAGGAGATGGCCGAGGAGAAGGTGCTCGATATATTGCTCCCCAAGATGTCCAAGGAGTTTGAAGAGGCGAAGTCGCCCGAAGAGGCGAGGGAAGAACTGCGAAAACTTCTGCGAGGGGGAAAACTGGACGGCAAATACGTCGAGCTCATGCCCGAGCCGCCGAAACCGCAGATGCCCTCCATAGAGGTCGTAGCCGCCACGAGTCTCGAGGAGATGGGAACGAATCTTCGCGATCTTTTTTCCAGCTTCATGCCCAAGGGCCCTAAGAAAAAACGCGTCAAGGTCGCAGAGGCCATGGAAATACTCTCGCAAGAGGAGGCCTCCCGCCTCATAGACATGGAAGCCGTCATCAAACAGGCGATAGAGAAGGTCGAGCAGAACGGCATTGTTTTTTTAGACGAGATAGACAAGATCGCATCCAGATCAGGCGAAGGCCGCTACGGCCCCGACGTTTCCCGCGAAGGCGTGCAGCGCGACATCCTCCCCATTATCGAAGGTTCGACGGTCGCCACCAAGCACGGAATGGTCAGGACCGACCACGTGCTGTTTATAGCCGCCGGCGCTTTTCATGCCACGAAGCCCTCAGATCTTATCCCGGAGCTTCAGGGCCGCTTTCCCATTCGCGTAGAGCTTGATTCTTTGGGCAAAGATGAATTCTACAGAATATTGACGGAGCCGGACAACTCTCTCACGAAACAGTACGTCGCGATGATGAGGACCGAGGGGATAGACATGTCCTTCGGCGACGAGGCGTTGAAGGAGATCTGCCAGATCGCGGCGGAGGTGAACTCCCAGATGGAGGACATCGGCGCCAGACGGCTGCACACTGTGATGGAAAAGCTTTTAGAGGAGATATCCTTCACGGCGCCTGAAAAGGGCAGGGAGAAAGTGATCATAGACCGTCATTATGTCGTGAGCGCGCTTTCAGATATTGTGAAGAACAGGGACCTTAGCAGATATATCTTATAGGGAGGACAAATGCCCAGACACCTTCTTTCGCTGTTCGATCTGACGTCAGATGAGATCGGCGCGCTTCTGGAGCGCGGTGTGTGGCTCAAGAAGATGAAAAGGTCGGGCAAGGAGCACCGTCCGCTCAAGGGAAAGACCCTCGCAATGGTCTTTGAAAAATCCTCCACGCGCACGCGTGTTTCGTTCGAAGTGGCCATGTACGATCTCGGCGGCCACGCTTTGAACATCACGTCAGAGGCCTCGCAGCTGGGACGCGGGGAGACATATGAGGACACGGCGAGCGTGCTTTCGCGTTACGTCGACGGGATAATGGTCCGCACCTTCGAGCAGACGCGCATCGAAAAGATGGCGAAGACGTCCCAAGTGCCGGTCATCAACGGATTGACCGACCTTTATCACCCGTGTCAGGCGCTGGCCGACCTCATGACCGTCACGGAAAACCGCGGAAACATAAGGCCGCTTCATATCTCCTACATAGGAGACGGCAACAACATGGCCAATACATGGATCACCGCCGCAATCATACTCGGCTTCAAGCTCACGATCTCGACCCCCAAGGGATACGAGCCGGAGGCGCTCGTTCTTGGAAAGGTGAAGCAGGGCGGCTATCCCAACATCACCGTCACGAGCGATCCGGAAGCCGCGTTCAGGGGTGTGGACGTCATAAACACCGACACTTGGGTGAGCATGGGGCAGGAGGGCGCCGGCGAAAAGGAAAAGAAGGAGACCTTCCATCCTTATCAGGTGAACTCGAAAATGCTTGCGCTCGCCAAAAAGGACGCGTTCGTACTGCATTGTCTGCCTGCGCACCGCGGAGAGGAGATCACCGACGAGGTGATGGACGGCCCGCAGTCGCGCATTTTCGATCAGGCGGAGAACCGTCTGCACATACAAAAGGCGATACTCGAGAAATTCATGTCGTAACAGATTATTCCCCTCCTTTGTAAGGAGGGGTTCGGGGGAGGTAGAGAATGTCCAACAACGTTGTTGTGGTGGGTGCGCAGTGGGGCGATGAAGGGAAGGGGAGGATCATAGATCTTCTAACACCCTCCGTTGACGCGGTCGTGCGTTATCAGGGCGGAGCCAACGCGGGCCATACCGTTGTGATAGGCGACACGAAGACGATCCTTCATCTCGTACCCTCGGGCGTTTTGCACTCTGGCTGCCTTTGTATGATCGGTAACGGCGTGGTCCTCGATCCCGATGTATTGATCGACGAGATCGAAGGGCTCCACAGTCAGGGGTATCTCAAGGACCCCAGGATGCTTGCGATAAGCAGGAACGCACATCTTGTCATGCCGTACCACAGGCAGATAGATAAGCTGCGCGAAGAGAAGCTGGGGAGCGCCCGCATCGGGACCACCGGGCGGGGCATCGGTCCAACCTATGAGGACAAGGCGGCGCGGCAGGGGATAAGGTTCGGCGATATGTTAGACGAGGCCGTCTTCAAAAGGCGCTTGGAACAGGTCCTGCCGGAGAAGAACCGGCTGATCGAGATTCTGGGCGGTCATCCGGTGGACATGAACGCCCTAATGGCGGAAGCGGACGGCTGGCGCAAACGATTGTCGCATCATGCCGCGGACACGTCCCTTCTGCTGGATAAGTACATCAGTTCCGGCAATAAGGTTCTTTTCGAAGGTGCGCAGGGCACGGTCCTGGACATCGACCACGGCACCTACCCCTTTGTCACATCTTCGAACACGATAGCGGGTTCCGCGTGTTGCGGTTCGGGCGTTGGTCCTACGGTGATCGACGACGTGCTGGGTATCGTGAAGGCCTACACGACGAGGGTGGGCGAAGGTCCTTTCCCGACGGAGGAAAAGGGAAGGATAGGAGAGGAGCTGCAGCTCAAGGGCAAGGAATTCGGGGCCACCACCGGCAGAAAACGCCGCTGCGGCTGGTTCGATTCCGTCATCTTGAAATACGCCAAGAGGGTCAACGGGCTCACTATGCTTGCGGTCACGAAGCTCGATGTGCTCACTGGAATTGACCCTCTAAGGATCTGTGTCGGTTATGAGCTTGACGGCGTACGTATAGACCATCTTCCTTCGTCAGGGGATGATCTAAAACGTTGCGAGCCCGTCTACGAGGACATGCCCGGCTGGAGAGAGGACATCTCTTCGGTCAGGAAGTTCGAGGCGCTTCCGAAAACAACGCAAAATTATGTGAACCGCATCCGCGAGATAGCGGGGATCCCGGTATCTATCATATCTGTGGGGTATGAGCGGAGCGCTCACATAATGCTTAAGAACCCGTTTTCCTGATCACAGTCCGTGCGAAGAGAGCAGCTCGCTGTCGTTTAAGATGCTTTTGCTGTCTCCTTCAGCCACGATTCTTCCCCTGTCCATGATTACACATCGCGAAGTGGTTTGAACGGCGAAGTCCGGGTCGTGCGTCGCTATGATCACCGTCCGGTTGGAACCTTTGATGAACGATATCATCTCGCGCTTGCGTCTGGGATCGAGCATCGCGGCCGGTTCGTCGAAGATGAGTATCTCCGGCGCGCACGCCAGAACGGCGGCTATGGAGACCCTCTTTCGCTCCCCCAAGCTCAAGTGGTGGGCAGCGCGGTTCGCCGCGTGTCCCATGGCGACATGGGACAGGGAGCGGGCTACGATTTCGTCTACAGAGCTGGCGTCGAGCCCGAAGTGTTCAGGACCGAAAGCAACGTCGTCTCTGACGGTGGGGCAGAAGAGTTGGTCGTTCGGGTCCTGAAAGATGATGCCGACCTTCTTACGGATCGCATTGATAGTATCGTCCCTCAACTCGACGCCTTCTATCGTTATGTTTCCGTCTCCCCGCAGTATACCGTTGAGATGCAAAAGGAGTGTGGACTTGCCGGCCCCGTTCGATCCCACGAGAGCCACCTTTTCACCGCGGGAGACATTGAGAGAAATGTCGTGGAGCGCCTTGTGCCCGTCCGGATAGCTGTAATTCAGACCGTTAACGGCGATATGCATAACCCCTCGCTAGCATGGCGGAATAAACCCTTTCGGAACGTTCAATGCTCCTTATAAGAAAGGTGCCAAGCATCCATCCGCGGCCGCGCCATGAAAGCTTCAATTGACCACCCGTTTCCCTCGACTGACGGCCGCGGTTCAATCTGTGGAACTCATCTATAATTATATAGATAAATCGATACATAAAAGACAATAGTGAATGTAATACTTCAGGTAACCTGTACCGACGTAATCCCTCCAAAAGTAAGGGAAATTGTGTTGTCGAGGTCAAAAGGATCAAAAAACAAAGTGAAAGGACCGCCCTCATCAATGTGAAGATGAACAGTTGCCATCGTCCGAAGGCGATTCCCAGTGTCATTACGGCGACGAAGGGCAAAGTGATCGCAATTCTGGAGAGCAGGTAGCGAAATGGCAGTTTGGAAGCTATCCAGAGGGCCAGCGCGACGGCTCCGTATATCGCGAACGGAGTGAACGCCGGTGGCGTGGCAACAATCGTAATGATGGCCAGAACGGCCGCCGGGATCTTGATGCGCGGGTCGAGCCGGTGTATCGGGCTGTCAAGACCGCTGTATCTATCAATGAATGAGTGGTGCATCGGGGCGGCATTAGCACGCTTTTCTTGACATAGTCAACTAAAGTGCGTTTCTCTCCATACGTTATGGAGAATAAAGCCGCGGTCCGGAATATGGAGGCCATCCTCCGGGCCTTTGAGATAGAGCCCGGGCCTTTGGACAGGATGCTCAAATCTTTCTTCAGAAAGAATCCTGCTATCGGTTCTAAGCAGAGGAGGTTCATATCCGATACCCTCTTCGGTCTGATGCGCTGGCAAAGGACCATAGACGCCATATTATTCGCGGACGGCATAAGAAATCCTTCTCCTCGGCAGAGGATCGAGGAGTTCCTGAAAAGGGTGAGCGCGATCGAGATCGACGCAAAAACGATGTTCAGCGAGCCGGCCATTATTTTCTCCTTTCCGGACCATATTTATAGCCGGCTCGTAAGGGGTTTTGGAAAGGAGCGTGCGGCTCTGATCGCATCAGCCATGAATGGCGGCGGGAAGCTCGTCATCAGGGCCAATACCTTAAAGATCGACCGTGACGGGCTCATAGAGGTGCTCGCGCGTGAAGGCGTTGCTTCAATTCGGACAGAAAGTTCTCCCTTTGGTCTGATACTTCCGGAACGTATAAACCTTGCCTCACTCGTTTCGTTCAAGGAAGGCCTCTTCGAGGTTCAGGACGAGGGTAGCCAGATGGTCGGTCTTTTTGTTGCCCCTAAGGGCGATGATCTTGTCGTAGATTACTGCGCAGGGGCCGGCGGCAAGGCGCTTCTTCTTGCGATGCTGATGAACGGGAACGGAAGGATAATAGCGTCCGACATCGAAAGACGAAAATTGACGCTGCTTAAGGAGCGCGCAAGGATCGCCGGTGCCGACAACGTTCAGATACTTCCCGTTGATAGATTGAAAAAAGATCTTGAGGGAAAGGCGGACATCGTCCTTGTCGACGCCCCGTGCAGCGGTACCGGAACGCTGAAACGAAATCCCGACATAAAATGGCGGCTCTCCATGGGGGATATCTCGCGGCGCGTTAAGGAGCAAAAAGAGATACTTGCGGACGCGTCAAAACTTGTGAAAAGGGGAGGGCGACTTGTCTATGTTACGTGCAGCGTCCTTCCCGACGAGAACGAGGACGTCGCCGATTGGTTCCGGAGGACTTTTTTCTGGGAAAAGGACGGCGATAACTTCAGGACGGACCCTGCGATAGGGTCAATGGACGGATTTTTTGCTGCAGCATTTCGAAGACCGCGAAGATAAAAAAACCGAGCGTTGAGTTCGGGCGGCCAATTCCTCCATTCATATTACCCCTTCTACGGGGCATTTACGGTGGCGCTTCCCTCACTTCTCGCTCGGTTAGCATTATTATAGCAAATCGATGGCAATCCCGTCAAAAGGTTTCTGGAAAGGCCGTTCAAATGCGGACCTGTCGCGGTTTTGTCTCACACAAACCTAAAAAGAACGGCCGGCGCAAGGCCGGCCGTTCTGCTTCGACTGATCTTTTCAGACCGTTTTCTATATCTGCGTGAACGTCACGGTCGCCGTGCCCGTGCAGGTGCCATCGCCGGCGATGCTGCTTGAATATGTCGTTGTCGTGGCTATCTCCGATGTCGAACCGTCACCAAAACTTGTGATGGTATCGCAGGTCACGGAATCGGTCTCCTCGTACGAGAATCCCTCTTCGTCAATGGCCGTCCTTAGGTTTGCCAGCCAGTAAAAAGTGGTGCCGTCCACCGCTCCTCCGAAACCGCTGATGGACGTATAATCGGAGCTCGTCACCGTTTGGCCCTCAACGGTTATGTTCACACTGCAGTTGTTTGATGAGGTCAGACTGACCTCGCCGCCGTCATTCTGCTGCAGCGTGACATTGCATGTTATCCAGTTCGGAGGCGTGGGACACGTCGAGACAATATTCGTGACCGCTACCTGCCAGCTGCCAGTTACGTCGGTTATCGGAGACAAAGTGCCCGGGGCACAGGTCACCGAGATACCGCTGCCCCCTCCGCCGCATGCGGCAACGAACAAGACCGATACCGCCGCGAATCCCCACATCGCCATTTTTTTCATATTTCCCCCTTTTTCCGATGATTAAAGCGTAAATAGCACTAATTTGGCCCCAGTGTCAAAAATATAATAGGCGGTTCTAATTCCAAAGCATTGCCATCCGCATATCAGGGGGTCCGCTCGGATCTCTTGCGGCCTATAAGCACAAGTGCGCCGTTCAAGATCGCGATGACAATAACGGCCGAAGCAACTTTGACGAGACGCTGTAGCGCGTCGCGCCGCTCCATTCTCACCAACTTATCATAGTTCGCTGTTCGCTCACGGGATATCTTATCTTCGGAGAGTTCCTTTTTGAATGTGCCGAACTCGGTGTATGACTCATTGGTCCGGTACTTTTCGTGCAGGGCCGAGTTGAGCGTAAAAGCGGGAAAGGCCAGTTTAACGAGGTCGTAGGCGCCTATTACAAATGCTACCACGAGTGCCAGAATGCTTATCGTCGAGACGGCATGCGCGTACACGTCCCATATCTTGTTCTTATAGGTGTTTGCCAGAGGGCTCTCCATAAGACCTAATTGATCGTCGACGTCAAACTGCTGGTGCAAGTGATTCTCACGCCGCTAAAATCGAATTGCGCCGCGTCAATGGTGAAAGAGACAGCCGAACCGCTTATTTCAAATGTGCCGGAAAAGGAGGCGTTCGTGACGGATGCATTCGGTGCGTTCGTCGCCGTGCCTGAAAAGATACCGGTGTTATCTGTGTAGAAGGTCAGTGTCGCGGAGACATCCCCGTAGACTGCCGAAGTAAAGGTCAGGGTCGCGGTGCCGTTATTTATGAAGTCGGTCATGTTCAGTGTGAATGTTTCCGGAGCGGGGTCCGTTCCGCCATAGACGTTGCCGTCGATGTCGAAGACAACGGTCGCGACATTGGTCGTAGCGTCGAATACCACGTTCACGGTAACGTCGCCTGTGGAGCCATATGTCGTGTTCGTCCACGTTCCGGATATCGTGACCGAGTTCGGTCCGGTGAAGCTCGTCAGAAGACCCTTATTTACAGTGGCATCGGTGGAGATGACCTTCGTCGGCGTCGAAGTATCTGATCCTCCGCAGCCCGTGAATGCGGCAGCGCTGAACATCACGATCGCCATGATAACGACGGTCACTGTTCTCTTGGTAATCTTCATGGGCCCTCCCCTTTGACGGCTAACTAACTACCATCATAATATTTTGTCCAGCATAAAGCCCCTGAATTGCGACGCCGCGCACCGAGCGAATTCAAATGGTTTCGTGACGGGTGGTTCAATTGGAGCATCAACCCTTGGATCGTTTTTTTATCACCTCAAAAATTTCCTTGTACTGCATGAAACCTTCACCATATTCACCATCCTCCTCATTAATAACATTGCAATGGAACGGGCATGCCAAACAATCATGTATCTTCTTTGCAAATGATCCCTGAATATCGCCCTTACAAAAGGTGCCGGCCACTACCCAACAACATCGTCCGGCATTGATTCCGCCATGAATTCCGTCCGCTTCTTTGCAGATAGCGGCGGGACAAACGCCGAGCTCGCTGGCATTTACCCCGCCCGGCTCTCTGCCACACCTCATAAATTCCCAACAGTTCACTTTCTTTTTGCGTTCGGCTTTAGTCACCATGATAAGATATTATTATGATTTATAATCGTTTGTAAAGTTTTGCGGAATTCTTTGTACAAGACGCCGGTTCTCACCCCCGAAATTTAAACAGGAATTCCCAACACCTTGCGGTGTCGTGAATTCCTGTCTGCGTCCCCAGGGGGATTCCACCCTTCGCGCTGTCGCGCTTCGGGTATTTCCTCGCGCACCCAAACTTCGTTTGGGTCCCCGCGCTCGGTCAGAACAAGGCGCCTTGCGGCACCGGTTCTCATCCCAAAAACTGAAGGGTTTGAGTAGGACATTAAGTCCTACTCAAACCCTTGCGTCCCCAGGGGGATTCGAACCCCCGCCGCCGCCGTGAAAGGGCGGTGTCCTGGGCCTCTAGACGATGGGGACAGTAATACAGTCGTAAGTTTTAAGTCGTAAGAGCAGAGAATCAAGGAAAAAACTCTTCTTAAGACTTACGACTTAGAACTTACGACTGCTTTTCTGTGAGCCGCCCCAGGTTCGAACTGGGGACACCCGCCTTAAAAGGGCGGTGCTCTGCCAGCTGAGCTAGCGGCCCAATTTTTCAAGTCATACGAATCGGGCGCGTGCTGTACCAGAGCATCAAGAATATGTCAACGAAACTGCCCTTAAAGTGCGAATTTTTTGTTTGACAATTTAGGGGCCGTTAAACACAATCCGTCGGCTTATTGAATATAAACCTTTTAATATAAGGAGGCAGCCATGGCGAAGGAAATTCTGGTCGTCGTATCGAAGGTAAAAGAGTACGTGAAAGAGAAGGGTCTGCAGACGTCCGAAACGGCAGTGGAAGCTCTCTCCGATGCGGTGAAGGAACTTTTGGACAAGGCCGCAGAGCGCGCGAAGGACAACGGCCGTCAGACGATCAAGGACCGCGACATCTAATCTCGAACTGCATGAACAAAGGCCCGGCTTATCGCCGGGCCTTTTTTTATAGGCGCGTTTCTATAGAGGCGATCCTCCTTTGAAGGTACGGTCCCCCTCTGTACCTGTCGTAGAATCTGGGCTTTGGAAGGATTGCAGCAAGGAACGCGGCTTCATGCTTGCCCAAGCTCGCCGCCGAACCGCCGAAATAATGCCTTGCCGCCGCCTCGGCGCCGTAGACGCCGTTGCCCCATTCGACTACGTTCAGGTACAGCTCCAAGATCCTCTCTTTCGGCAGTTCGCGTTCGAGCTTCAAAGCGATTAGGAACTCCTTGATCTTGCGCAGCGGGTTTTTGGCCGGGGAGAGGTAGAGGTTCCTGGCGAGCTGCTGCGTTATTGTGGACGCGCCGCGCGCGAAGCGCTTCTTCTTCCAGTCGATCTCTGCCGCTTTCTTTATCGCCTCCCAGTCGTATCCGTTGTGCTCGAAGAAACGGTCGTCCTCGGCGAGCACGACCGCCTGGCGCAGGTAGGGAGAGACCTTCTTGATAGGGGTCCACCTGTAGCGGAGGTCTTTTTCCCCGTGATACAGCCGCATGAAGGCCGTCCTGTAGGGGGGGAGATAGTTGAGATAGAACAGGCACGGAGTCGCGAACGTCCTGTAAAGACCGATCATCCAGAAGATGCCGATGGTCACAACGATAGAGGACGCGATCTTTCTTTTTGTATCTTTTGTCATCACGCCTTTAAGTTTCGCAATAAAGGTTGACGATGTCAACGTGCTGCGATTGACAGAAGGGCCCAAATAACGTAGTTGAAGCGTTCAAAGAGGGGGATGCCCATGGTCAAATCCGACAAATGGATAGCGAAGATGGCGGCCGCGCACGCAATGATCGAACCGTTCGCAAAGGAGCAGATACGCCAAGGGATATCTTTCGGGGTTTCCTCCTACGGATACGATTTTCGCATAAGCAAACAGTTCAAGATATTCGAGCCGGAAGAGAAGGGGATAATCGATCCCAAGAACTTTGCGCACGTTCATTTCAGGGATTTCGAGGGCGAGCATTGCGATATTCCTCCCAACAGCTACGTCCTTGCACAGTCGCTTGAGTATTTCAGGATACCGCGCGACGTAATAACCATCTGCTACGGGAAATCAACCTACGCCAGATGCGGTGTCCACGTGAATGTCACACCGTTCGAACCGGAGTGGGAGGGGTTCGCTACGCTTTCCATCATCAACGGGACGAAACTTCCCGTCCGCATCTACGCCGGCGAAGGGATCGGGCAGATATTGTTCTTAGGCGCCGATGAGCCCTGCGACGTTTCTTATGCGGACAAAAAGGGAAAATATCAGGCGCAAAAGGAGATAACAGTGGCAAAGGGAAAGGGCTGAAGGATAAGGGCAAAAGGCAAATGGCATATTTGATTGATCGCAAAGAGAAGATGACGCTGTGGGAACGTGCCTATCTCCCGGAGATAATCCGCGGGATGGCCATCACTGCTCGCCATTTCATAAGAAATGTCATCTTCATGGACCGCCGCATCACAATAGAATATCCGGAGCAGAAAAAACAGCTGCCTGCCGGGTACCGCGCGGAGCACCGCCTGATGAAGAGGGAGGACGGCACTATCCGCTGCACCGCCTGTATGCTCTGCGCCACGATCTGTCCGTCGGGTTGCATCGAGATCGAGGCGGAAGAGGTCGCGGACCCGCAGGTCGAAAAGCGGGCGAAGAGCTACATTATAAATGAGCTGCGCTGCGTCTTCTGCGGGCTCTGCGTGGAGGCATGCCCGTGCGACGCCATTCGCATGGATACGGGAAGATACGAGAACGCGAGCTTCGACCGCAGCACGCTTATCTATGCAAAGGACAAACTGCTGGACAATTCGGCTCCGGGGTCGAATTCGCTTTCAGCGTCATTGTAACGGGGGAGCATGAAAGACTTTTATCAGTTGTTGGGTGTGGCCCGCAACGCCAGCGGCGACGAGATAAAGAAGGCGTACCGCCGCCTCGCCAAGATGTATCATCCCGATGTCACGAAGGGGGACAAATCCTCCGAGGAAAAGTTCAAGGAGATATCGGAGGCGTACAATGTCCTGTCCGACGCCGAGCAGAGAAAGAAATACGATATGTTCGGCGCGTATGCCGGTCAAGCCGGCGGCGGACCCGGCTCCGGCGGATTCAGATGGGAAGGCGGACCCGGGGCGGACCATCAAGGGTTCGGCGATCTTGGCGATCTCTTCAGCCAGCTCTTTGAAATGGGCGGCATCAGGCGCGGCGGCAGGCGCAAGGAATGGGGTCCTGCACAGGGACCGGGCGGTGAGGTGCCTGTCAACGGTCGCGACACGTTCACGGAGGTGGATGTCTCTTTCAACGAAGCCATAGACGGAGCGGAGCGAAGGATTTCGATAAAGCGCGGTGACAAAGTGGAGCACATAACCGTAAAGATCCCAGCTGGCGTGGACAACGGTTCGAAGGTGCGCATCGCCGGAAAGGGCCAGCCCGGCTTTGGCGGCGGGAAGTCCGGAGATCTTTATCTGAACATTCGCGTTACTCCCCATCACTGTTTCTGGAGGGAGGGCTCCGACGTCTACACGGAGATCCCCATCACCATATATGACGCCGTCCTCGGCGGTTCGGTGGAGGTGCCCACACTTGAAGGACATGCGAAGATGAAGATACCCGCCGGTACGGAGAGCGGGCAGAAGTTTCGCTTGGGCGGCAAGGGCGCGCCGGTCCTTGAAAAGAAAGGCAAACGCGGCGACGAATTCGTCATCGTGAAGATCGTTCCTCCGAAGGACATTGCAGGCGACCTCAAGAAGACCATCTCCGAACTCGCCGAGAAACACCCCTACGATCCGAGGAAATAACTTTACAAAACATGGCCCCGAAACTATGTCTCGTGGCATAAAAAGGGGGTGCCGCATGGGCCAGTCCGTCATCGTTTCCGCCGCAAGAACGCCTGTCGGAAGCTTTCAAGGTTCTCTCTCGTCGTTCCGCGCGCCCGATCTGGGCGCCATCGCCGTCAAAGAAGCGGTCCTGCGCGCAAAAGTAAGATCGGCCGAAATAAATGAAGTGATAATGGGATGCGTTCTTCCTGCCGGGCTCGGACAATCACCCGCGCGTCAGGCGGCGCTTGCCGCGGGCATCCCCAAAGAGGTCTCCGTGCTGACGATAAACAAGGTCTGTTCGTCGGGGCTGCGTTCCGTGTCGCTTGCCGATCAGATTATCCGAGCGGGGGATTGCGAGATCGTCGTCGCGGGCGGAATGGAATCCATGACGAACGCTCCGTACTCGCTGCCGAATGCGCGTGCGGGATACCGGCTAGGCAACGGACAGATCGTCGACACGATGGTCTTTGACGGGCTCTGGGACATATACTCGAACCAGCACATGGGAAGCTGCGCCGACATGTGCGCGAAGAAATTCGGTTTCACGCGCGATGAGCAGGATGAATACGCTGCGGCAAGTTATCGAAAGGCGCTTGCGGCTATCGAAAAGGGCGCCTTCAAGGCGGAGATAGTTCCCGTTCAGATAAAGCAGAAGAAGGGGGAGCCGCTCATCTTCGACACGGACGAGGACCCGGGAAAGGTCAAGTTCGACAGAATCGCAACGCTTTCGCCGGCCTTCAACAAGGACGGTACGGTGACGGCGGCCAACGCGTCGTCGATATCCGACGGCGCCGCTGCGCTGGTCGTCATGAGCGAGACGCGCGCGAAGAAAGAGGGGCTGGCGCCTCTTGTAAGGATCGTCGCGTACGCCTGCCATTCGCAGGAGCCGGAGTGGTTCACGACGGCGCCGATCGAAGCGTCGCGCAAGGTCCTGGCGAAAGCCGGCTGGAAAGCGGCCGACGTCGACCTCTTCGAACTGAACGAGGCGTTCTCCGTAGTGACCATGGCGGCGATCAGGGAGCTCTCTCTCGATCCGAACAAGGTGAACGTCAAGGGCGGCGCCGTAGCTATGGGTCATCCCATCGGCGCCTCCGGCGCTCGCATTCTGACCACGCTCGTCTATGCGATGAAGGAGCGCGGCGCCAAACGCGGTATTGCGGCGCTTTGCAACGGTGGCGGGGAGGCAACTGCGATCGCGGTCGAAAGTCTTAAAGTGTAGAAGTGTAGGAGCCAAGGACGGAGGGTAAATTATGACGATCAAGACAATAGGTGTCATCGGCGCGGGGCAGATGGGTTCGGGCATCGCGCAGGTCTTCGCGGCGGCGGGGTTCGACGTCGTGATGCAGGACATCAAGACGGAATTTTGCGAGAAGGGCCTCAAGTCGATCACTTCGTTCCTTGAAAAAGCGGTTTCGAAGGGCAAGCTCACAGAAGACGAGAAAAAAAATACGTTAGGAAGGATTAAAATTAAGGTTAAGGTCGAGGATTTGAAGGATTGCGATTTTATTATTGAAGCCGCGACGGAAAGCGTGTTGCTCAAACTCGATATATTCAAAAAATTGGATGAGATCACAAAACCCGACACAATCCTTGCGACGAACACTTCATCGATCTCAATTACGAAGATAGCTGCGGCGACGAAGCGACCCGTAAAGGTCATCGGGATGCACTTCATGAACCCTGTGCCTTTGATGAAGGGCGTCGAGGTAATAAAGGGGCTCGCAACCGATGACGCATCAGAGAAGATAGTCGCCGATCTCATCGCGAAACTGGGCAAGACAATGGTCCGTTCGAACGATTCGGCCGGTTTCGTCGCAAACAGGGTCCTGATGCCGATGATAAACGAGGCCGTTTATGCGTTGAACGAAGGCGTGGCCTCCCGCGAGGACATAGACAACTGTATGACCGCATGCTGCAACTTTCCCATGGGGCCGCTCGCACTCGCGGACCTGATCGGTCTCGACACCGTACTTGCGATACTTACCGTCCTTCACACGGAGTTGGGCGATCCGAAATATCGCCCGTGTCCGATGATTAAAAGATATGTTGATGCCGGCTGGCTTGGCCGCAAGAGCGGAAGGGGATTTTATCAGTATTGAGTGAGTTCCGTTCATGGTTCGACATGCTCACCATGAACGGTTACTGCAACACCGTTCGCCCCGAGCTTGTCGAAGGGCGAATAAATAATGCGAGGGACGCATGGAATTCAAGAATATACTGATCGAGCAGGGCGAAGGCGTAGGGATTCTCAAGATCAACCGTTCCAATGTCATGAACGCCTTGAATCTCGAGACGCTGCGCGAGATGTCCGTCGGGATAAAAAAGTTGGAGGACAACAGGGAGGTCAAGGTGATCGTCATAACCGGGGCGGGCGAGAAGGCCTTCGTCGCGGGCGCCGATATCGCGGCGATGAAGGAGATGTCCTTGGACGATGCGGACGAGTTTTCGGATCAGGGCCACCACGTCATGTCGACGATCGAGAGCTGCACAAAACCCGTGATCGCCGCGGTCAACGGCTTTGCGCTTGGAGGCGGCACGGAGCTCGCCCTTGCCTGTGATTTTGTTTACGCTTCCGACAATGCGAAGTTCGGCCTGCCCGAGGTGAAGCTCGGGATATTCCCGGGTTTTGGCGGTACGCAAAGATTGCCGCGCATGATCGGTTTCGCCCTCGCACGTGAACTTATTTTCACTGGCAGGATGATAACGGCAAAAGAGGCGTGTGAGTACGGTTTCGTTAATAAGGTCGTGGCCCCCGACCAGTTGATGAATGAAGTGATGAAGGTGGCAAAGGAGATAGCGGCCAACGGAATGCTGGCTGTCGGTTTTGCAAAACACGCAATCAATGTGGGAGGAGGCAGAGAATTCGAAAAGGGGTTGGAGCTTGAAAGGGAAAATTTCTTCAGCTGCTTCAAGACAGAGGACAGAATAGAGGGTATGACAGCGTTTCTTGAAAAGAAAAAACCAAATTTTAAGGGTAAATGATGCTCCGTTCGTCCTGAGCCCTTCGACTCATTATCCGTTCACCCTGAGCTAGTCGAAGGGTGGACAGGGTCCGCTCAGGACATGCTGGTCGAAGGACGACATAATACGAGCCGTTCATGGTTCGACTAAGCTCACCACGAACGGCAATCGAGGTGACATATGGACCTTACATTAACGGACGAACAACGCATGCTTCAGGAGATGGTCCGCAATTTTGCGCAGAAAGAACTTGCGCCCAAGGCCGCAAAGCTTGATGAAGAATCACTTTTCCCGGCGGAGGCCGTAAAGAAACTGGCGGAGTTGGGGCTCATGGGCATCATGGTTCCAACGGAGTTGGGCGGCGCGGGGATGGACCCTCTTTCTTACGTAATAGTTCTGGAAGAGGTCGCATCAGCGTGCGCCTCCACCGCGGTTACCTTGTCGGTCAACAACTCTCTCTATCTGGATTGTCTTCTCAAGCACGCGAGCGACTCGCAAAAGAAAAAATATATACCCGACTTTGCGCAGGGAAAAAAACTCGGCGCCTACGCTCTCTCCGAGCCGGGGACGGGCTCCGATGCGGCGAACCAGAGGACGACCGCGGTCCTCAAGGGCGACAAATATATCCTGAACGGAACGAAGAACTTCATAACGAACGGTCCCAATGCGGACGCGATGATCATCTTCGCGATGACCGACAAAGAAAAGCGGCATAAGGGGATCTCCGCGTTCATTGTGGAGAGGGGATTTTCGGGTTACAAGGTAGGAAAGGTGGAAAAGAAGCTGGGTATCAGGGCGTCTTCTACCTCGGAGATCGTGCTCGATAACTGCGAGGTGCCCAAGGAGAACATCTTAGGCAAAGAGGGGGACGGCTTTGCGATAGCGATGGCGACGCTCGACGGGGGCCGCATAGGCATCGCGGCGCAGGCGATAGGCATATCGCGCGCGGCGTTCGAGACCGCGGCGAAATATTCCATGATGCGCGAGGCGTTCGGAAAACCCATCTCCGATTTTGAAGGCATCCAGTGGAAGATCGCCGATATGGCGATGAAGATTGACGCGGCCCGCCTCCTCATGTGGCGCGCGGCATGGCTCAAGTCCAAAGGCCAAAAGTACACCAAGGAAGCGGCGATGGCGAAGCTCTTCGCTTCCGAGACGTCGATGGAAGTGACCAGAGAGGCGATTCAGGTTCTCGGCGGCTACGGCTATTGCAAGGAATATCCCGTTGAGCGCTTCTTCCGCGACGCGAAGATAACGGAGATATACGAAGGAACGAGCGAGATACAAAGGATCGTCATCGCGAAGAATGTGCTGAAAGAAATAGTGGGGTAAGTGTTGCCGTTTGCCCTGAGCGTTGTCGAAGGGCGAATGGATCATCCTTCGACAAGCTCAGGATGACCGAGTTTGAAATTATGCACGAAAAAAAACACCAGTTCACGACGATATCGTCGAAGCCGATTGATCGGTTGTACGGGCCCCAAAATCTTACGGGTTTCGATTGCAATCGCGATCTTGGCGAACCGGGTTATTATCCCTTCACGCGCGGCATCCATCCCACGATGTACCGCGGCCGGCTGTGGACGATGCGCCAGTTCTCCGGATTCGGTACCGCGGTCGAAACGAACAAGCGCTACAAGTTCCTTTTGGACCATGGTCAGACGGGGCTGTCCGTCGCCTTCGATTTTCCCACACTCATGGGATACGACTCCGATCAGGAGCGCTCCGAAGGCGAGATCGGCAAGTGCGGCGTCGCGATAGACACGCTTGCAGACATGGAAACTCTCTTCGACGGCATTCCGTTGGACAAGGTGACCACCTCGATGACAATCAACGGTCCCGCCTCTATACTGTTTGCGATGTATCTGGTAGTCGCCGAAAAAGAAGGGGTGTCGTGGGACAAGGTGGGAGGCACGGTCCAGAATGACGTTCTCAAGGAGTTCATCGCGCAGAACTCGTGGGCGTTCCCGCCGGAACCCTCAATGCGCGTGGTCGTCGACATGATAGAGTTCTGCACGAAGCACGCGCCGAAATGGAACACCATATCCATCTCCGGTTACCACATACGCGAGGCGGGCTCCACAGCGGCGCAGGAGCTGGGCCTGACGCTCGCCGACGGCATAGCTTACGTCGAGGCGTGCGTGAAACGCGGGCTCAAGGTGGACGACTTCGCGCCGCGGCTGTCGTTCTTCTTCAACGCGCACAACGATTTCTTCGAGGAGGTCGCAAAATACCGCGCGGCGCGGAGGATATGGGCGCGCGTCATGAAGGATCGTTTTCACGCGAAGAACGAGCGCTCATGGGCCCTGCGCTTCCACACGCAGACGGCGGGTTGTTCGCTCACCGCGCAGCAGCCGTATAATAATGTGGTGAGGACCGCGCTGCAGGCCCTTGCGGCAGTCATGGGAGGCACGCAGTCGCTTCACACGAACTCTCTGGACGAGACGCTCGCACTCCCCACGGAGCATGCGGTCAGGGTCGCTTTGCGCACCCAGCAGATAATCGCGCACGAATCCGGCGTGACCAACACCGTTGATCCTCTGGGCGGCTCCTATTTTGTCGAGTCGCTGACGAACGAGCTTGAGCGCGACGCTCTCGCGATGATCAAAAAGATAGACGAGATGGGCGGCATGCTCAAGGCCATCGCTATGGGCTGGCCGCAGAGGGAGATAGCGGACGCGTCCTATCGCTATCAGAAACAGATAGAGACGAAGGAAAAGGTGATCGTGGGCGTGAACGAATATGTGTCAAAGGACGAGCATCCTTTGGAGATACTGAAGATAACGGAAGAGACGGCGAAGGCGCAGATCGAGCGGCTGAAAAAAGTGAAGGCGCGTCGCGACGGATCGAAAGTAAAGCAGACGCTCTCCACGCTAAAAGAGGCGGCGGGGACGGGCGGGAACGTCATGGAGCCGCTCATCGAATCCGTCCGCGCATATGCGACGCTCAATGAAATGACCGAGACGATGAGGAGCGTGTTCGGGGAGTACAAGGACCCCGCGATCTTTTAAATGATATGGAAAAACGAATACGAATATTAATCGCAAAGCCCGGACTTGACGGCCACGATCGCGGCGTGAAGGTCGTGGCGAGGGCGCTGCGCGATGCGGGCTTTGAGGTGATCTACACCGGCCTTCATCAGACCCCGGAGATGATCGTTTCCGCGGCAGTTCAGGAGGACGTGCACGCGATAGGTCTCTCGATCCTTTCCGGCGCGCATCTTCACCTTTTCAGGAAGGTGAAGGAACTGCTCAAGGAGCAGCACGCCGGCGACATTGCGCTCTTCGGAGGAGGCATAATACCCGAGGAGGACGTAAGGGAGCTCAAGAAGCTGGGCGTCGGAGCGGTCTTCGCCCCCGGCACTCCCACGGATGAGATAGTTGCGTGGGTGAAAAAGCATGTGAAAACAAAGTAGGCAAGGAGGCGAGCATGAAACGTGTTGCGATCATCGGCGCGGGTTCCACGAAGCACAGGGAGAGGAGCCCCGAGCAGTCCTACCGCGAGATGATCTTTGAAGCGGCGCGCATGGCGTACAAGGACGCCGGTATCTCCCATAAGGAGGTCGAGAGCTTCGTCACCTGCGCGGAGGATTTCACGGAGGGATATTCGATAGCCGACGAATACACTCCCGATCAGCTGGGTGCCGTGCTGAAACCGATGCAGACGGTCCCCGGCGACTTCATTCAGGGGCTCGCAACCGCATATATGATGATACAGTCGGGGCTCTTCAGAATCGTCGCGGTCGAGGCGCACAGCAAGTATTCCAACATCAAAACTCCCAACGAAGTGGCGGCCTTCGCATTCGATCCTGTATACAACAGGCCCTTGGGTTTCAATCCGCATTTCGTGGCGGGACTTGAGATGAACCGCTACCTCAATGATACGGGCGCCACGGCGACGCAGTGCGCGGCCGTCGTGGTGAAGAACAGGAAGAACGCGCTCAAGAACCCCCTCGCGGCATACGGCGCCGAGCTAAAGATTAGCGACATAGAAGGGTCCGAAGAGATCTCATGGCCGCTTAGAAAAGCGGACGTTTCGGAGAGGGCGGACGGCTCCGTCGTGATGGTGGTTGCGGACGCCGACGCGGCCCGCTCGCTCTCGAAAAGACCGGTATGGATAAACGGTTTGGGTTGGGCATCAGACACGCCGGGCCTCGAGACGCGCGAATGGGGCAGGGCGGTATACGCGGAGCTTGCCGCGAAGATGGCCTACCGCATGGCGAGCATCAAGGACCCCGCAAAGGAGATAGATGTCGTCGAGGTGGACGACGAATATTCCTATAAAGAGCTGCAGCATCTCGAGGCGCTCTCGATCTGCGAGAAGGGAACGGCCGGAAAGCTGATACTCGAAGGAAAGATAGCACCCAACACTTCGGGCGGAAGTTTGGGTATGGGACATCTGCTCGAGGCGTCGGGTGCGGCCAGGACATATGAAGTGCTGATGCAGCTTCGCGGCGATGCAGGCGAACGCCAGCTTAAAAAAGCCGATGCGGGACTGGCACAGAGCTGGCGCGGCGTTCCAACAACGACGGGGGCGGTCATAATTTTAGGAAATAGTTAAAATGAATTCCCCTCCTTCGTGAGGAGGGGATAGGGGAGGTTCCATGCGACGCGTTGCAATCGTCGGTGCTGGGATCACGAAGTTCGTGAGAAGGGCGCAGGAGACCGGCAAGGAGCTCTCGTTCGAGGCCACAAAGATGGCGCTCGATTCCTGCGGCTTGACGCTCAAGGACATTGACATGGTGACCTTGGGAACGGCGCCGGACGCATTCGACGGCGTCCACATGAAGGGCGAATGGCTCTCCGACGGCGCGGGCGCATGGCGAAAGCCGTATATGAGAAACTTCGTGGGAGGGGGCACGGGAGTCTTCGCCCCAATACACGGTTTCTTTCATGTCGCCTCCGGCATGGCGGACACTTGCATGGTCGTCTGCGAGGAAAAGATGAGCTCCTGTTATCCCCATCCGCAGGGCGCGTTCAAGACGATCTTCGACCACACGCTCGAGCAGCCGCTCAACCCCACGCTCATCTGGATATTCGCGCTCGAGATGAACCGCTACATGAACACCTACGGGCTCACGAAAAAAGATATCGCTGGCGTCTCGGTCAAGAACAAGCGCAACGCGCTCGATCATCCGTCTGCGCAGATACCGGAGAACATCACGGTAGAGGACGTGCTGAACTCCGAAACGCTGGCGTGGCCGGTGAACCGGCTTGATATAAGCCCCGCGTCCGATGGCGCGGCCGCGGTCATACTTTGCAGTGAAGAGAAGGCAAAAAAGATAACCGACAGGCCGGTGTGGATATCGGGCGTCGGCTGGAACATAGATACCGCATATTGGGCGACGAAGGACCTGTCCTATCCCAGATATGTGGAGAAGGCGGCGCGGCAGGCGTACGAGATGGCGGGCATCAAGGAGCCGCACAAGGAGATTCAGGTGGCGGAGCCCTACGATCCGTTCAGTTACAAAGAGCTTCATCACATGGAGGGACTGCTCTTGTGCAAGAAGGGGGAGGCGGCGCGTATGTTAGCCGACGGCGTTACAGAGCGCACCGGAAATTTGCCGACGTGTCCCTCCGGCGGCGCGCTGGGAGTGGGCAATCCTATTGCGGCGACGGGGCTCATGAAGATCATCGAGATATTCCTGCAGCTGCGCGGCGAGGCGGGAAAACGCCAGGTGCCGGGAAACCCCAGGGTCGGCTTGGCACAGGCGTGGGGAGATTTGATGCAGGTCGGGACGGTGGTGGTGATGAAATCATGACGTACGGAGTGCGCCCAAGGAGGAATCATGGTTCTCGAAAAATTCGAACTCAAGGGAACGGGTCTTAAATCGCAGGCCGTCAAGGACGGGTCGGTCCTCACCATGCCCTGCAACCCCAAGCTGCAATATTCGTGGGATACTGGTCAGGCGGTGGGGCGGTACTTGGACGGGCTCAAAGAGGGAAAACTCATCGGCAAGAAGTGCGGCGGATGCAACCGCATCATGATACCGCCCAGGATGTTCTGCGAACTATGCTTCAAGGACACTGGCGACTGGGTGGAGCTCGAGGACACCGGAAAGGTGAACACGTTCTCGATCTGCCACGTCAACTGGGACGCGTCCCGCCTGCCGCAGGGCGCCCTTCCGCACCTGCCGGCCGTCATCGAAATAGACGGCGCCTCGGAGGGCATGGGCATCCTGCATGTTCTTGGAGAGGCGGACCCCAAGGAGATAAAGATAGGAATGAAGGTGAAGGCGGTCTGGAAGACGGCGAACGAGCGTGCCGGCGCGATCACGGATATAAGGTATTTCAAACCTTTGAGATAATTTGCCGCAGGGGCGAAGAAAAAAAGGCAGGAGGATTAAATGGCAAGTGAGATCAAGACAAAGAAGTGGGACGGGGAGATACCGGTCCATTATCTGTACACGTACGGTCTTGCGGGCGAGAAGTTCTTCCGCGCGGTGAAGGAAAAAGGAACGTTCGTGGCGACGAAGTGCGGCAAGTGCAACGTTACCTATGTTCCGCCGCGCATCTACTGCGAGCGCTGTCTTGCGGAACTGGGCGATTATTTCGACGTCGGCACCAAGGGCGTCGTCGAGACCTACACGGTCCTTCACGAGTCGCTTGAGGGCAAGCGGCTTTCAAGGCCGGAGATCGTCGCGTGCGTTAGGATCGTCGGCACCGACGGCGGCGTTATCCACCGTCTCTCCGGAGTGGAGCCCTCCGCGGTCAAAATCGGGATGAAGGTCGAGGCGATCTTCGCGGAGCCCTCGAAACGCACGGGCAGCATCAACGATATCCTCCATTTTCGCCCCATCTAGCGCCGCATAAAAGCGGTGTCCGACACAAAATGCCCGTTTTGTGCCGGACACCGTAATCTAGCAACTTTTTTGAGAGATAGCCGATAATTAGATGGGGGAAAGTGTGGGAGCAACTAATGGCTGTTAATCCGGTCGTGGGCGGGTTCGGTGCCACTCCAGAGGACGAGGGGTTGTGCGGTTCTCCGTCTTTCGAGACATCCGGCACGCACTCGCAGGATTCATACTCCGTCGCACCGTCGCTGTTCGACCTTCCGGTCTGTGAAACCCAGCCGGAGCAGTCTGTGGCACTTCTTTTCGCGAAATCCGCCGCGGATGCCGCGAAGCAGTCGCAGGGCGGGGGACAGGACCCGGTAGCCCGAGCGCAGGAAGCCGTGCGCCGCATGCAGGAAGCCCAGCGCGAAGCGGCGCTCGCCCGCGCGCAGGAAGCGATACGCAGAATGCAGGAGGCGCAGGCGGAAGCGGCGATAGCAAGGGCGCAGGAAGCGATACGCAGAATGCAGGACGCGCAAACGCCGGCCGCGCCGCCGGCACCCGCGGTCGAGATATCCGCAAGGCAGCTTAGGCGCTGGACGGAAAAGTACGACGAACTCATGGGCCGCAACACGGAGGAACGTGTCGCCGCTATGGACAGGCAGACCGCGACCCGTCGCCTCAGAGACGTCAATTCATTCTTGAGAGATGTGCCGGAGGCCGCTGAAACCCACGAGATGAGGATCGCAGTAGAGGCCATGAAGTCGCGGCTTGAAACCCGGCTCGTCTCGTTGTTCCAGGGGGAGATAGAGGCGGTCCCGTACCATCAGGAGTACTGCGAAGTCGCCCGAGCCGCGGGGACGATAAGGGCGATCGACAGACACTTGAGAACGCTTGTCGAACTGAACACCGCCATTGACGGGTCCGAACTCAGCGATACGCAGAAACAGGCGCTCCGAGTTATATTATCGCAGCGGCAGACGCAGCTGGAAGTTGCGAGGATAGCGCTGGAGGAGGGGATGTCCACTTGCGAAACGACGCCTCCGACGCCCCCGGTAACACCACCCGTA
This sequence comes from Bdellovibrio sp., assembly GCA_020723205.1. Classification (GTDB taxonomy): domain Bacteria; phylum UBA10199; class UBA10199; order 2-02-FULL-44-16; family DYJF01; genus DYJF01. The sequence continues at coordinate 27,605 of DYJF01000005.1, read as the reverse complement.
AATCCGCCGCCGGTTCCCTTTATCGAACAGCCGATCCGCGTCCCGCCCGGCTTTGAGACCGCTCCTCCACCCGTTGAAGCGTCGGCGACTGTTTCGCCGCCGGAGCCCTCAAGGGCGCAGGTGCGCGCATTTACAAGGATAGAAGGCCAGAATTCCTCCGAAGATATAGAGGGTATGAATCTGAACAGGGCGATATCCAATCTGGAGAGGGTCACGCAATTCATTGAAGAGAACGGCGCGGACGCAGCGGCGGGCGGCCTCGTAGCGCAGGCGACGTCCATACAGGATTTGCTGTGCAACCGCATATTCAATCTCGTCATGGAGAAAGTGGTCGCGATGCAGCAGGAGGCGGAGACGATATCCGACGAGGGAGATATCCGCGACCGCCTGCGCGACATAGCAAGTCTGCGCGATAAGGTGAACGAGTCGAAGCTCGACGAGAGCCGCAGGGGTTCGCTCATCTACGTCTTGGGCGAGATTGAGAGGATCCTGAATACGCGCTCGGCGGAGCTTCAGGCGGCCGCGGAGCTAAGACGCGTGCAGGGCGCGGCGCAAGAGGCAGTCAACGAAGCGCAATCCGCTGTCGAGCAGTTCCTTGCGAAGGCCCTGAAGGCGCGCGAAGCCGCACAGGAAGTGGCGGCCGCCGCGAGCGGTCAGTGCATCGGAAGGCGCGCGTTCCGCGATCTTAGGGAAAATGCCGTGGAGGCGATCGAACAGGCGACAGCCGCGAGACAGAACGCCGAGGCCAAGATAGCCGCGGCCGCGGCGGCAATGGCCGCCTTGAACGTGCAGCAACGCAGCGGGCTCACCTTGCCTACGATACCGACCGGCGAAGAGGCGCGCATACCGGACGTGCAACAGCTTTCCACCTCTCAAGCAACCCACATCGGCCAGCCGGTGGTCCACGGAAGGCGCATGACGGTGAGTTGCGATTGCAACGGCGAGATATCGCAGCAGATAGACGCGACGAGGGACGCGTTCACCGAGAAGATCACATCCGTTCTCAATCAGTGGAGCTTTCCGCCGACGATGGTGCTCATCGCGCAGGTGACCGTGGAGCTTGATGATGAGGGCTACGTCTCGGAGGTCACGATCTCCGCCACGGACAGGGTTCGGGACGGAGTGCGCACCAGCGGCGAGGACCTGATGGAAGACCCGGGGATGCGCAACTGGTACTATAAGATCGCTTCGGCATTTTGCAGGTATATCAGGGCGGAGAACGGAAGAGACGGCCGCACCATAAGAGAGATCCCCATCGTAATAAGAGCGGGCGGCGGCGGGATGAGCTTTCAGACCGTCAGCGAATGACGGTTAAGAATAAGGGGCAGGGTTATGGGACTCGAAGTAAGACTGGCGAAGCAGTCGCCGCCGGAGATTCCTTCAACTGAAGAGCGGCAGGACGCGTCCGACGCGCAGCGCGAAGCGGCCCTGGCACGTGCGCAGGAGGCGACCGAACGCCTGCTTCAGGCCCAGCGTGAAGCCGCGCTTGCCCGCGCGCAGGAGGCCATAGAGCGCATGCAGCGGGCGCAGAACGATATGGAGCGTCTGGGGCCGCGCATCGCGAGATACAGGGGGGAGATAAACGAGGTTCAGGCCGATCTGGATGCGATGCCAAATCCCGAAGAGGAGGAGATATCGAGGAGCAGGCGCAGCCGTTTTGCCAACAAGGCGGTGGAGGGCCTAAGAACGCTTGACCGCCTGACGAGGCGGCTCTCCGAAATGCCGGCGAATCCCGAAGTGCAGGAACTTTTGATAGTGGCCGCGGCCCTGACCGAAGGGTTGCAGCGCCGGCTCTTGGGCATACTCGTGCAGGAATTTGAGAACACGCAGATAAGCGAGCGAAGCGCGCGCGACTTGAAGCGCATGCTGGGCGATCTCCCTCTCACCGAAGTTCAGATAGCGACCCTTTCGAATTACCTCGATCAGCGCGTGGCCGAGAGCGCCGCGGCGGGCGAACCGCGGGAGGACTTGAACCCGGCGATCGAGATCATGACGGAAGAGATAACCGCTCCGGCCGACGGTATCGTCATCTTCGTTACCCCAGACGAAGCGGCGGAGCAGGAGGCGATAAAGGCCATAAGGAACGCGTGGCTCGCGATGAACGCCTACGCGAACTGGCTGGCGATGGGCTTGGGGCAGGTCATGCGCATCTGCGAGGTGCAGGGCGCTTCCGGCGTCTCCTCTATCGAGGATTCGCTCTCCTTCGTGGCCGACGCACAGATGCGCGCCCGCGACGCCGTGAGAGGCGCGCAGGAAGCGGCGCAGAACGTGGCGCCGCAGACACTGCGCGGTCTTGGACTTCTTATCCCCGAGATGCGCGACATAATACCCGTGCCGGATGCCGCCGAGCTCTGCGGCTCCCCTGACCCCTCCGAGATCGTGGACGTGTTCGAGGCGACGGCCGAATATGAGGATTCATCCCCGCCGCGCGACAGGGACGAGCTTGAAGCGGCGATCATGACCGCCGCGGGAGACGTCTATACGCGGCTCATAGCGGAGCTTAGAGCCGGGGAATTCGATTTCCCCGCATCCTTCGAGGCCGATTTCGAGCTGTTCGCGAACGACGAGAGGCGCGTCACCGACATGCGCATCACGTACGCGGCTCCTACACAGGAGGAGCGCGTAACGTACGGCAACATCGCGCAATGGATGGCGCAGGAGATAATGAAAAAAGTCTCCCTGCCGTGCCTCGTGCATTATTATCATATACGACTGAACTTCGCGCTCATAGACGACAACCGCGTGGCCGTCACTGTCGTCGAGGAAAAATAAGGGACACGAATGCCGATTGATTACAGCAATCCCGCGATCAGAGTGCTCGTAGGCATGACCTGCGGGCCGAACTTCCCTGTGCCGGAGGGCGGCGAGCGCGAAGTGAGGGATGAGTGCGAGGTGATGGCCATCGCCCTTGGCGGCGCAGTATCGGAGTATTGCGGCTGCCCCTGCAAGCATTTGGAGGACCCCGTATGCGATCCCTCATCTCCGCCGGAGGTGAGGATGTCGCGTCTTCCCGGCTCATTCGATGCGCTTGGAGAGGAGCTTCGCTCCATTCTCGCGAGCACTGACCCCGAGACGCAGGATTTTTCCTTCGTATATCGCTTCGGATATTGCGCCGACGAAGTGCGGGACGCCTACGAGCGCATAATGACGCTCCACGAATACACGCCCCCCCGGGACCCGGAGGCGTGCAGGCCCGAGATAGCGATAGACGAGGACCTGTTCAACACGCCTGCCGGCCTCTGGCTCGAGTTTGCGGCGAAGATAGGGATGTTATCCTATGACACCTTCGAGCAGCCGTGGACCGTCGATCTCGCGCTGGGAGGGCAGGCGGCGAACGGTTTTTACGGACTTTTCGGAGGCCGCGTCATCTTTATGCCCACGACATCTCAAGGTGTGAATCTGGGAGAAACAGGGAGGGAAGCGGGCACGGTCTACGGCGCCATGGGATTCGCAGACGCGGGCTATTATTTCGTCATTTCGGCGACGTTCGGAGTGAGGCTCTTTGCCGACTTCAATATTGGAACATTCTGGGCGGATGAAGAGGTTCAAGTATCTCCTGGTAACTGGACGGATAACATGGGTGCAGAGGTCCAGATCGGGTTGGGTTCCGGGCTCAAGCTCATGATATGGCCGATCGAAGGGTTCACCATGGGACTCGGCTTGGCATACTCCGCCACGGTCACTGACACGCCGCTTCCACAACATTCTCTGCTTTTTTCACTGGACATGGGCTTCAGACTCATGAACTTCTAATTTAAGGATAGGCCTTAACATATGGATATATAAACAAATTATCTTCACTGAAAAAGGTGCCAGGTTCGAAACGAATATCGTCATAATTAACGCGTCGTACCCACCACAGAAAGGCCATTTTGCGCTAAAAAACGTGTACACTCGCTCTCATGCAACCAGCTGATATCCAAGCGCATTTGGTCTACGGTCTCAGGTCTCAGGTCTCAGGTCTTATAAAATTACGCAACTTTTTTTAAAGGCCGCCGATAATAGGTATGGAGGCAAAGAATCCTTGTTTAGTAATGTTTTAGGGGAGTAAAAACGCTTCGGGGGAAAAATTTTTAGGAGGTAATTATGTTTTCAGGCGGTCAGATAGTCAGCAACAACACTCCGGCAGGGCAATTGTTAAACGCGGGCATCGGAATGGATTATTGTCCGAGCAATCAGTCGGAAGATCTCTGTCAGACGGTTTGTCCGACGGTGACCGACGGAATCTGCGTCGTGCCGGAACCGGCCCCGGCTTTGCCGGCCTATTCCACTTGGCCGCAAGGGTTGCAGACTCTTATGTCCGACGTGAATCACTGGGGCGCGCTTGGATACAGCGCTGCGGAATCAGAGGCGGTAGCCACGGCGGTCATCGCGGGTAACGAACCACCGGCACCGGGAACATCCGCTCCGGCGGCAGCGCCCGCAGCGGCCCCTGCCGCAGCTCCGGCCACGGCGGCAGCGCCAGCCGAAGGCACGGAAGAGGAAGAAGCCCCGGAATTTTCAACAGCAGGCCATCATTTTCCGCTTATGCTCAAATTGAACTTCTTGAGCTTCGGCGATAATACGTGCGTGGAAGGCGGCGACTGGCCCTCCGAATATTCCGGCGAAGATCCCGACATCAACGCGGCCCACAGCTGCATGTCCTTCCAGGGCGGATTGTCGGGCGGCTGGCAATATGGTTTCGGCATCGACAGCCGCGGCGACAGCTTCGTGATAGGCCTCATGGCCAACCTGATCTATTCCAGAATGGCGGAGATGACCAACGTCGAGGGAACGACCGAACCGAGGAACGCGGACCTCATTGACTTCACGGTCCACGCCCTGCTCGGCGTCGATATAGTTGTCTCGGCGGAGAAGAAGGTATCCCTCATGCCGTATTTGGGCTTCGGCGGCGGCTATCGCTGGGGCGTAGGCGGCGACTCCGGTATCATCACGCCGATGTCCGGCCCCATCATGGATTTCGGTCACGGGCTCATGCAGTTCGTAGCCGGCCTGCGTGTGGGTTTCCAGGTCTCCGAGAAGGTCGGGCTGCACCTCGACCTCGAGTATATGCGCGACATCACGAGCATCGGTTACTACGAGCGCACGTCGATAGACAATCAGACGAGGCAGGACATCGCGTTCTCGCCCAACGTTCTCAACCTTGGTTTCGGCATGTTGTTTGGACTGTAAGATAACGATTACCCTGGGGGGTAATTTTTGGGGAGGTACCCAATGAGTTCGAAAAGGATAATTAACGTGATGATGGGAATGGCGGCGCTGATCGTAGTGCTGGCCGTGCCCAAAGTCCTCTTCGCCGATCTGCCCTATGACAGCGGCAACATGTCGCGCGAGGAGTGCACGGTCACAAGCCATCTCTGGCAGATGACCACCTCCGATCCGACGGCGCTTTCATTGAAGCGCGCGATCTTCCATGCCAACTTGGGCGGCGGACACAGCGAAGGGGCATGCCTGAAGACGATAATCCTGAAGCCCGACGGAGATACCATCGCCATAAGGAAGCCGATGGTCATCAACTGGGGCGGCGGCATGTCGCAGGTCTTCACCATAATCGGTGACTCGGAAGCGACAGGCGGCATCGTCAGGATCGACGCCTACAACTTCGAAGGCGGCGACGAGGAATGCCTCATCACCATCAACGCGCCCTACGTGAAGCTCGAGAACATAGAGATCACGAACGTTCCGTCCGGCAAGGCGGCGATCTGTATGAACGACGCCAATGTCGAGATGAAGAACGTCCATATCACCTCCGGCGGCTCCGACGGTTTTGTCTTCGGAGCGGAATCCACCGGCAGCAAGATATCCGCGGATTCAGAGGTGAGGGGTGTCTCCGGCTACGGCATTGTGTTTCAGGGCATCTCCGCCGATTCACTCTCGAACGCGTTCCTTGAGCCCATGGACGCGCCTGTTGGAGCGACGGACGACCACGGTCTCTTTGTGCCGACCTCCGGCAACAAGTTCTCCATCTCTCTGCCTTCGGTGAGCAAATATTTCAAGAACGACGCGTCCAAGGTGAAGATAGTAATGAAGCAGATGATCGAACTTCCTGACCCCACGGGATTGAGCACCGACAACTACATATGGGTGCGCGGCTGGGTCATCGAGGACGACGGCTCGGATCTTTGCGAAAAGACGGCATCCAACGTTGCGACCCGCATCCAGATCTACGGCCGCGACGGATTCTACGGATACATCGGCGCGTGGAACGACGTGAGGAACGTGGGTCTCGGAACGCGCGCGTCACTCGCGGGCTACATCTCCGCCTACTTCAAGAAGGGCGCGCTGGAAGAGGTCGCCCTCGTGCCCGAAGGGGCCGGCGGAAGGATGGGACAGCCGAGGTATTTGCGCATCGCGCAGGTCGATCCCGCAAGCGTTCGCGGCACTGAAGGATGGTGCGTGGACAGAAACTTGGGCTCGGTAGGCCCAGGAGGCGGGTCCGGCCCGGGTGACGGCGGCATGGCGAACGGCTTCCAGAGTGTTTCGGCCTGCCAGACGAACAACGGTCTGTACAGCTTCGACGGTCGCAGGGCACCCGCCCCGGGCTTCGACAGCGATTACGACGGACTCTTCGACGACGACGAGGACGTGAACTTAAACTGCGTATGCGATCCCAATGAGACGTGCTGGCAGCATCCCGACAGCGATCGCGACGGTATACCCGACGGCACAGTGATGAGTGGCGGCAAGGAAGTGATGTGTAAGGACGCGTCCGGCAGCTGGAAGAAGGAAACTTCCCCCGGCGTGTACGCGGTCCTGCCTTGCGACGACGCGACGGTTGTGAACAGAGCGGAGGCCGACAAGGATAACGACAACTATCCCAACCCGCTCGATAAGGACTCCGACAACGACGGCCGAAAGGACTATCAGGAAGACAGAAACCTCTACTATGACGATCTCTTGAGGTCCTTGGGCGGCGGCGTTTCACAGGGCTCGCTCTATACGTTCGGACGCGGTCTTGAGGACGAGCATCCGATAACGACCAGAGATTCGAGCGGAGTGCGGACCGTGATGACGTGCACGCTCGGCGTAAGCGACGTGGGCATCAGCTACGGCTACTGGTATGTGAAGCGCAATTCCTCCGGCGAGATAATCGAAGAGCCCCAGGCGTGGGGAGACGTCCTGCCCGACAGCGACACCACGAGGGAAGGCGCTTACCTTGAGATACTGCGCTGCCGCCACGGCGCGCTGACGTCGCCTGCCAACTTCAACGGCAGATACGACACCGATAACCTCGAAACGGATATGCTCAACGTCAATACGGACGGCGACGCATTCTGCGACGGCGACGGCTCCGTTGACCCTGTCGGCGGAACGACCGGATGCGCCACTGTAGCGGATCCGGACCACTGCCCGACGGTTGCCGACGATACGAACACCTGCGCGGCGCTGCCCTGCAGCCCTGCGATCCTTCTCTACGGCGTCAATCCCGACTACGTTGACTTCGAAGAGCTGGGAGAGCGTGCGCCTCACTCGCTCAAGAAGGAAGGCGAATACATCCTTGCATACTATAAGACCGATGCCGAAGGGCACCTCATAATGGGCACCGACGGAAGACCGCAGTACAGGTCATGGGAAGAGATCAACACGATCTGCTTCGGTGACTTGGACCATGACGGTATCCCGAACTGCGTCGAGGCGCCGAACAGCACGTGCAGCATCGACACGACGACCAAGCTGAACGCCGCGAGCGACGACACCGACGGCGACGGCGCGAAGGACGGCTGGAGGGGCGAGATCGACAGCGACGTCTGCCCCGTGACCTACGGCGCATCCGATAAGTTCGTGGAAGGCCGCACGGCATACAGCTGCGATCCGGTGCTCGTCTATCAAACGCAGAAGATAATCTCCTGTTTCCTCGATCGCGACGGCGACTCTGTCCGCGACTGCGTGGAAGACAAGGACATGAACGGCCAGTACGACCACATTGTCATCAACGTGGCCGGTATCGGCGTCACCGAGTCGAATGGCCTTTCGAGGGATTCCGACACGGACGGCGTGGCCGATAAGGACGAGATATTCGGCTGGCCGATCGCCACCAACCCGTCGGATGCCGATACGGATCACGACACCTTGGGCGACAAGGCCGAGGACCGCAACAACGACGGCACGATCACCCTCGCGGTGGGCTCGCACGGCGCGGAAGGTTGCCCCGATATCGCGACGTTCGATACGGACCCGGTGAATCCCGACACTGACGGCGACACGCTGCAGGACGGCATCGAGGTTCAGGGTAGCTTGATCGTCGGCGATACGGTGCCGGTCAACTTCATCGACCTCATAGCCCAACTGGATGCCTTCTCCACGGGCGGCATCGACCTCATCTCCGATCCGACGTCGGCGGACTCCGACAACGACGGCCTTGCCGACAAAGACGAGTACAACGGCGTCGTCACTTATAACGATTCGAACCCCTGTATGGCCGACTCGGACGGCGACAGCGTCGGCGATATGGATGACTACTGTCCTCTCAACGCGATCTACTCCGACGAGGCCAATTGCGGGGCGGGCGGGGTCGGAGCCGATTCCGACCGCGACGGGCTGGCTGACGTTCAGGAGCGCCGCCTCGGCACGGATCCCAGAAATCCGGACACGGATGACGACGGGCTCAAGGACGGGGAGGAAGACGTCGACCACGACGGTATATATGATGAGTCGTCGCACGAATCCAACCCGCTCTCCGCAGATACGGACAGCGACTCCTTGAACGACGGGTTCGAGGTCCGCTACGGAACGGATCCCACTAACGACGACACCGACGGCGACTGCATCACCGACGGTCTTGAAGACTCGAACCTCAACGGCGACTACAACGCCGGCTCCGAAACGAACGCGCTCTCCTCCGACACCGACGGCGACGGCCTCTATGACGGCCAGATCGGCGGGATCGGCGAAGACTTGAACTGCAACGGCGTGCGCGATCGCGACGTGGAAGGGCGTTGGATGGAGACCGATCCCAAGTTGCCCGACTCCGACTTCGACGGCATACCCGATTACGATGAAATGACCGACGGCGGGTTCTTCAACCCCTCGGCCAACATCGGCGCGGCCACCAGCGGACGCGAGGGTTGCATGACGGTCGCAGGGACGAACGCGGCACCGACCTCCATGATCTACCTGATGGGACTTCTCCTGATCGTGAACAGGGCGGTATCCCGCTGCTTGAGAAAGAGGTGAGGGAAATGATTCCTCCCCTTTGTAAGGGGAGGAAAGGTGGGGTAGATATCTACCTCCCCTGACCCCTCCTTACAAAGGAGGGGCGAAAATAGAGTGACTCCCCCAGAGGCCCCGGGTTTGCGAAAGCAGCCCGGGGTTTTATTTTGGATGTAAGAAATACTTAAATAAAACGATAGGTTATAGTTGGACGCGGAATTTGATTCACGTTGTTAAAATTGTCAGATAAAGATAGCAACATATTTTTTAAACAGTCGAAGAATCGGTAGAGGTAGAGAGGAAAAATAATCAATAGGAATAGGAGGAAATATGTTGTCAGGAGGATTTGAAGTATTGGGATATGATATCAGTTTAAATCATTTGCCCGACAATCTTGGATCGGTAACAGAAGCTTTAACCGCTGTTGCAGATGCAGCAGTATCGGTGGGTTCTAGCGTTCTAGAGAACGCAGAGTATGTTTGGGACTATTATGCGGAGGAGCCGATCAGATTGCCTGTCACGGTCTTAGGGTAGCCGCTGATGTTATTTGGCGCAGGATGTGGTGGAAGTTCTCCGGTTGAAGATACATGGGAGGATTCGAACGGAGATTCCACTGATGGTTTTGACGATATAGCTGATATGCCGGACTCTGAAATCCCTCCGAGTGGTTGCTTCAAGGTCGGGCCGGATATTCGTGTGAGCAACTCTCCTGCTACGTACTCGTTGAATCCTTCAATGGTTTGGAATGGGAGCGAGTATGCTGTTGCGTGGCAAGAAGACACACACGGCGGAAATGATGAAATCTATTTCAGACGAATTTCTGAAGACGGTACACCTCACGATACAGAGATGCGAGTTACAGATGCTCCAAGCGTATCTGAGAATCCCTCACTTGTTTGGAACGGCAATGAATATGGCGTAGCTTGGAGGGATGATCGCGACGCTGTACGTGATCCTACTGAGCCTCTGGTCTTGGCTCATGAGATATACTTTAAACGGATTTCAGATCTTGGAGTTCCGCTGGGAGCTGATGTCCGCATCACAAATGAGCTGTTCATATCACATCCTCCATCTCTAGAATGGACGGGAACAGAATATGGGCTAAGTTGGTCAGATGATAACTACGCTGGGACCGTTTCCGATCTAAATTTTCGACAAATATCTGAATCAGGAGAATTGATCGGGTCCGTTGTAAGAGTGGGCGCAGGAGGAGAAAGCTCCCTTGTTTGGGCAGAAAGTGGGTATGGCATGAGCTGGACCTACGCAGGTGAAATGTATTTTGGGAAAATGTCGCCATCAGGGTCAATTACCGGTGTGGTAACGCGCATTACAGACTCTCCGAGCCTATCTAATGATGGGTCACTTGTTTGGACGGGAAGTGAATATGGAATGAGCTGGGTCGATTACAGAGATGATGGAACAAACAGTGAAATCTATTTTGCTCGACTTTCAGATTCAGGGGCGCTTCTTGCTGCGGAAATTCGCTTAACCGAAACAAGTCCAGTTTATCTCGAAAACGCTTACGGACCTTCAATTGTTTGGACAGGTAGTGAATACGCTATAAGTTGGGATGACAATCATGATGGTGGAACGTGGAACAACGAGATATATTTTGGTCGTATTTCAGAGAGCGGTACGCTGGTGGGACCAAATCTTAGGGTCACGAATAACGAATTTTCATCTAAAACCCCGTCACTTGTTTGGACAGGCAGAGGATATGGCATAAGTTGGTCAGATGATCGTGATGGTGAAGGAGACATATATTTTGCACAAATAATCTGCACGCCTTAACGCAAATATAATTAGATATGGCCCCGGGTTTGCGAAAGCAGCCCGGGGTTTTATTATTGTACGATCTTCTTTATCGCTTCCTGCTCTCTTTGCTTGTACTGCATCGTCTGGATCTGCTGGCGGTAGGATAAGGCGGCGCGGTCGTTCGGCGCGACAGTTAAGACCATCTCGGCGTATTTCAGGCAGTTCGCAAAATCCCTCAGCTCGTAGTAGAGGGTCATTAGCTCGGAATAAACGGCCTTCTTGGGGTCTGGTTTGAGGCCGGGCGGCATCGGCACGACAAGCGCTTTTTCGAAGTTGGCTATCGCCTGCGGATAGTCCTTCTGCAGGCGGTATATCTGCGCGGACATGAAAAGGAGCATGAAGTTGTCAGGCGTCACCTTGAGCGCCTCTTCGATCTCTGGCAGGGCGCGGTCGAATCTGTCCGACTGGTAATAGATGCGCGCCAGATGCTCGTGTATGCTCTTGGTTTCCCTGTGGTCGGCGTACTGTTTTTTGAGATTCGGCTCCGCCTCCTTCAGATATCTTTCCGCCTCTTTGTAGTTCTTCTGCGTCTCGTAATAGAGCCCCAGTTTGAAAAGAAGCAGTCCGTCGCGGCAGCCCAGCGCATAGGCCTTGTTCAGAAAGACCAGCCCTGTTTGGTAATCGCCGCTGTCAAAGGAGGTGAAGCCCGCCTTTACCATCCCGTCCCATGCGGTCGCCTTGTGTCCCGACTTCACATAAAGTTCATAGTCCCCGGCGAAGACAGGAGATGCCGAAGAAATAAAAATGGCCAGCAAAACCAGCAAAGTCGGTAAGTTACGCGATTTTATGGCTCCAAATGTTCTCATAGTTTCCATAAAATGTCTCGTGTCTCGAGTCTTGGGTCTGGAGTCTAAATTCATATTGCATAATATACAACCCCATGCTAAGGGACTGCAACATTTTTCGCGGGGATTCCCCTGTGAATACAAAGGGTTTCCCTTTGCGGTGGATGGTCAAATTTAAAAGGAGGAGATATTTATGCCGGTTGATGTTGACGTGAAGCAGATGCTGGAAGCAGGGGCCCATTTCGGACATCAGACGAGAAAATGGAACCCCAAGATGCGTTCTTACATTTATACGGAGCGCGACGGGGTTCACATCATAGATCTGGCGCAGACGGCTGAACAGACCCTCAAGGCCTGCAAGTTCATAGCCGATACGGTCGCCTTGGGACAGGCCGTGCTTTTCGTAGGAACGAAGAAACAGGCAGCGGACGTCATCACCGCCGAGGCGCAGCGCGCAAAGCAGCACTACGTTACGAACCGCTGGCTTGGCGGCATGCTCACCAATTTCAAGACCATCAAACAGTCCATCGACCGTCTTGAGAACCTCTGCTCGCGCCGCGACAAGGGCGAGCTGGAAAAGCTCCCGAAGAAGGAGCAGCTCCAGATAGAGCGTCAGATCGTGAAATACGAAAAATCGCTCGGCGGCATCAGGACGATGGGGCGCCTGCCGGGAGCCGTCTTTCTTGTGGATCCCACCGAAGAGAACATCGCGCGACTGGAGGCGATCAAGCTTAAGATCCCCGTTGTGGCGCTCGCGGACACGAACGCAAATCCGGACGGGATCGATTACATCATAGTCGGCAACGACGACGCTCTTCGATCGATAGAGTACTTTACGAAGATGATAGCCGACGCTTGCGCCGACGGCGCATTAAGGCGCGAAGCGGCGCTGCGCGAGCAGCAGGCGAAGGTCGACAAGGAAAGGGGCGAGGCGAGGCCGGTCGTCCGTGAGAGAAAGATAGGAGCGAAGGGCCGCGCGTACGTCGGGGGCAAGAAGGGCGAAGTGGAAAAAGCGACCTCCGAGGCGGAGATAAAGGAGTTCGCAAAGGTCAAGGTGGAAGAAAAGACGGCGGAAAAGGAGACGAAATAAATGAGCATCACACCGGAACAAGTGAAGAACCTGCGGGAAAAGACGGGCGCAGGCATGATGGATTGCAAAAAGGCGCTGGGCGAGACCGCCGGCAACATGGAAAAAGCCACCGAGCTGCTTAGGAAGTGGGGAATAGCGACGGCGGAGAAAAAATCAGGGCGCGTGGCGGCGGACGGGACGATCGGCCATTATTTCGCGAGCGACGGCAAGATGGGCGTGCTGGTCGAAGTGAACTGCGAGACCGACTTCGTCGTCAAGACGCCCGATTTTCAGAACTACGTGAAGACGCTCACGAACATCGTCCGCGAAAAGGGCCCTAAGGACATGGACGCGCTTTTTAACGTGAACCACGACGGCACTACCATCCGCGAACTGGAGACGAACCTCGTTGCCAAGATCCGCGAAAAACTGGGCGTCAGGCGCTTCGTCAGGTGGGAAGCCGACGGCAAGAACAGCAAGATCGCGCAGTACATCCACGCCGGAAGCAAGATAGGCGTCATGGTGAGCTTCGCGGACCCGCAGTCGAAACTGGCCGATGCCGAGGGTCGCGAGGTGGCGATGCACATCGCAGCGATGAGCCCGCAATACGTCAGAAAAGAGGACGTTCCGGAGTCGGTCATCGCGAAGGAGCGCGAGATACTGTTGTCGCAGTTGGCCAAGGAAAAGAAGCCGCCGGAGATACTCGAAAAGATCGTGAGCGGCAAGTTGACGAAATATTATTCCGAGGTCTGTCTTGAGGACCAGCTTTTCGTGCGCGACCCGGAGGGAAAGCTCACGGTCGCAAAGGCCTTGGCAAAGATAGATCCCAATATCAAGATCGAGAAGTTCGTGAGATATCAGGTGGGAGAGGGGATCGAAAAGAAAGTGTAAATGTCCAAACCGAAATACAAACGCATCCTTTTGAAGCTCTCGGGGGAGACGCTTCTTCCCGAAGGGGCGAAGTACGGAATCGGTGTGAATGCCGCAGAATGGATAGCGGAAGAGATCAAGACGATTTGCGATATGGGGGTCTCGGTCGCGATCGTTATCGGCGGCGGCAACATCTTCAGAGGAAGCGCCGCGGAGGCGGGCGGAATGAACCGCGTGCGCGCCGATACGATGGGCATGCTCGCCACAGTGATAAACGGCCTGGCCCTTCAGGAGGCGTTCGAGAGGAGGGGCGTGCAGCAGCGCCACATGACCGCGATCGAGATTGCGACCGTCGCGGAGCTTTTCATCCCGCAGGTCGCCGACGGTTACTGGAAGGCGGGCAACGTCCTGATACTGACCGGCGGCACCGGCCATCCGTATTTTTCCACCGACACTGCTTCTTCCCTGCGCGCGGTGGAGCTCGGCGCGGAGGTCATATTCAAAGGCACCAAGGTCGACGGCGTCTACGACAGCGATCCGGTGAAGAACCCCGGCGCAAAACGCTTCGACAAGCTGACGTTCGACGAGGTCCTTGCACGACAGCTCAAGGTCATGGATTCGACTTCGATCTCTATGTGTCGCGACAACAACATTCCCATCGTGGTCTTCAACATATTCGAAAAGGGAAATCTCGAGAAGGTTGCGATGGGAGAAGAGATAGGAACGGTGGTCTATGGACACAAAGGTATATGACGAGACGAAACTTCGCATGCAGAAGGCAGTGGATGCCTACAGGCACGAACTGTCTAAACTTCGCACCGGCCGCGCGTCGCTTTCCATACTGGACGGCATAAAGGCCGAGTACTACGGGAACCCGACGCCTTTGAACCAGATGGCGTCGCTCGGCACGCCGGATGCGAGGACCATAGTCATCCAGCCGTGGGACCAGTCGGCCCTTGGCGCGATAGAAAAGGCGATACAGAAGTCCGATCTGGGACTCAATCCGGTTAACGACGGTCGCGTCGTGAGATTGCCCATACCGCCGCTCAACGAGGATCGGAGAAAAGAGCTCGTCAAGGTGGTCAAGAAGCACGGCGAGGAGTGCAAGGTCTCGATAAGGAACGCGCGGCGCGAAGCGGTGGATGGCTTAAAGAAGCTCAAGGGCGACAGCAAGATCACGGAAGATGATCTCAAGAAAGGTGAAACGCAGGTCCAAAAGCTCACCGACGATTTCATCAAGCTCATCGACGAAACGGCCACGCACAAAGAAAAGGATATAATGGAGGTGTAGACGCAAGACACGAGACCCGAGACCGTAGACCCAAATGAGGGTTTTAAGTCTTAGGTCTCAGGTCTAAGGTCTCAAGTCATCTATCAATGAACAAAGATCGTTTACCCTGTCACATAGCGATAATTATGGACGGCAACGGCCGTTGGGCCAAGGAGCGCGGCCTGCCCCGTTCTGAAGGCCACATGCGCGGCGCTGAAGCGATCGAAAGGATAGTCGAAACGGCGGCCGACATGGGGATCCGGTATCTCACCCTTTACGCGTTTTCCGAGGAGAACTGGAACCGCCCGAGCGAAGAGGTGAGCGCGTTGATGCTGCTTTTGCGCCACTACCTTGCATCCAAGCGCGAAAAGATGGTGAAGGAGGGGATCAGGTTCACGGCGATAGGCGACATCTCGACGCTTTCCGCCGATCTGCAAAATGAGATCAGAACGACGGCCGAGGCAACGAAGGACTGCGCGCGGACGACCCTGATCGTCGCGCTCTCTTACGGCGCTCGTCAGGAGATATGCCGGGCAGCTTCTAAACTGGCCTCCGACGGCGTCAGGGATATAACGCCGGAGATGTTCTCGAAGGCGCTCTTCACGGCGGGCATCCCAGATCCCGATCTTCTCATCCGCACGAGCGGCGAATATCGCATCAGCAATTTCCTCTTGTGGCAGCTGGCCTACGCCGAGTTCTATTTCACGAACACATTATGGCCCGATTTCGACAAGATCGAGCTGACGAAGGCGATCGATGAGTATCAGGGCCGCGAAAGACGCTTCGGAATGATAAGTGAGCAGATAAAATGATACGCGTCGTCATGGCAATAGTTTTGGGACTTGCGGCGGTGGCCGGAATATGGTGGCTGCCCGCCCGCGTGTTCGATCTGGTCGTCATGGCGGCGGTGACGGGCAGTCTTTACGAGTTCGGCCGAATGCTCTTGAGCGATGAAGCCGAGCGGCTGGCCCTCATCATAGCCGGTTCCGCGGTCGGCGCCGTGATGATATTTCTCGCGCCGGAGAGCGCGGCCGCGACAGTCGCGCTTGTCGGAGCGGTCTTTGCGCTGTGCTGCTTCCACATGTGGCGCGCGAAGGAAATGGGCGGCGTCGCAGGGAAGATCGCCGTTTCCGTTCTGGGCATCGTTTATCTTGCGGCGGCCCTTTCCATGTGGAGCTGGCTTCGCAACATCGAGTTCGGCCGCTCTCTTGTGATGCTTACGATCGCCCCGTCATGTCTATGCGATACGTTCGCGTTCCTCGCGGGGAAGGCCTTCGGGCACCGGAAGTTGGCGCCCGTGGTCAGCCCTAACAAGACGGTGGAGGGCTTTATCGGCGCGCTTGCGGGAAGCGTCGGTGGCGCCTTTTTGGTATGGGCGCTTGTGCCGCGCTTCGTACCGTGGGTCCATGTGCTGGTCATCGCGCTCGTCATATGGGTCCTCTCGCCGATGGGGGACCTTATCGAATCCATGATGAAAAGAAGCGCCGGCGTTAAGGACTCGGGGACCATCATCCCCGGCCACGGCGGGCTTCTGGACCGGCTCGACGCTCTCACATTCACCGGTCCGTTTGTTTATTTATACGCCAGATATGTAATGCAGGTTTAAAAATATGAAACGTATCAGCATACTGGGAAGCACGGGTTCGATAGGGACGAGCGCGATCGAGATAATAGCGCTGCATCCGGACAGGTTCGAGATAGCCGGGCTCGCCGAGGGGCATGATGTGAACCTTTTGGCGAAGCAGATAGAGCGCTTTTCCCCGAAACTTGTCTCGGTCCGCGACGAATCTTCCGCTAAAGAGCTCAGGTCGCTTCTCAAGGGGAAGATGCCCGAGATCGTGTGGGGGATTGAAGGCGCTGCGGAGGTTGCCTCTATGCCGGACGTCGACACGGTGGTCTCTGCTATCGTCGGCGCGGCCGGCCTGAAACCGACGATCGAAGCGATAAGGCGCGGCAAGGACATCGCGCTCGCCAATAAGGAAACGATGGTGATAGCCGGCGCTTTGGTCACCGAGCTTGCGAAGAAACACGACGCGGCTATATTGCCCGTCGACAGCGAGCACAGCGCGATCTTTCAGTCGCTTACGGGTCACCGCAGAGGCGACGTCTCGCGCATCATACTCACGGCGTCGGGCGGCCCGTTCCTCAAATACTCCGCAGCGGACCTTGAACGTGTGACGATATCGGACGCCCTCAAGCATCCGCGCTGGTCGATGGGCGCAAAGATCACGATAGATTCGGCTACAATGATGAACAAGGGGCTCGAGGTGATAGAGGCCAGGTGGCTCTTCGACATCGGCCACGACAGGATAGACGTTCTCATACATCCCCAGAGCATAGTCCATTCCATGGTGGAATATAGGGACGGCTGCGTGATGGCGCAGATGGGTATGCCCGACATGCGCGCGCCGATCGCCTACGCGCTGTCGTATCCGCAGAGGGTCGAGACGAACATCGCGGGGTTGAAGCTTGAAAAGATCGGTGAGCTCACGTTCGAGGCGCCGGACATGGCGAAGTTCCCGTGTCTCAAGCTCGCCTACGACGCGCTCAAGGCCGGGCGCTCGGTCCCTGTCGTTCTGAACGCGGCGAACGAGATCGCGGTCGCGGCGTTCCTTGCCGGAAAGATCCCGTTCGTTTCGATAGCGAAAGTCGTGGAGAGAACGATTCAGGCCCATGACGCCGGGCCGTGTTCGACGTTGGAAGAGATACTCGGCGTCGACGGCTGGGCGCGGGAAACGGCGCGGACATTCATCGAAAAATGACATTCCTATACTTCCTCATCGCACTGGGCCTTCTCATCTTTGTCCATGAACTGGGCCACTTCATCCTTGCGAAACGGCAGGGCGTCAAGGTGGAGGAGTTCTCTCTGGGCTTCGGCCCCCGCCTGATCGGTTTCAGGAAGGGAGAAACCGATTACCGCATCTCCGCGCTGCCGCTGGGCGGTTACGTGAAGATGCTGGGCGAGGACCCGCAAGAGGGTTCCGACGACCCCCGTTCCTTCTCGAATAAGACGATCTGGCAGCGTGCGAAGATAATCATTTTCGGCCCCCTCATGAACTTTGTCTTTGCCCTTGTCTTGATGCCGATCGTTTTCATGCTCGGCCGATCGCAGCCGGTATTTCTGGATCAGCAGCCGGTCGTCATGGGAGTCAGGGGCGAATCCCCTGCGGCAAAGGCGGGGATCGAGAAGGGCGACCTGATACTCAAGATTGAAGGCAAGGAAGTTTCCGATTGGGAGGATGCGCTCAATAAATTCATTCTCTCGCCCAACAGCCGGCTCATGCTTACGCTCGAACGGGGCGGGAAGGCGTTCGAACAGCTGATGGAAGTATCGCAGATGCCGGAGATGAAGGGCGGCTACACGGGCATCGAACCGATGCTCTTTATCGGCAACGAGGCGGTGATAGACGGCGTCGCATCCGGCGGACCGGCCGCATCTGCCGGGCTCATGAAGGGGGACAGGGTCGAGGCGGTGAACGGCAAGGCGATCAGCGACTGGATGGACCTCGCGCAGAAGGTGAACGAGAACGGCGGGAAAGAGGCGGAGCTTAAAGTGAAGCGCGGCGACGATTCATTGGTTCTCAAGGTCACGCCCGAATATAACGAAGAGGCGAAGCGCTGGCTCATCGGCATCGTCAAGGACAGGCAAAGCGGGATGCCGATGACCGTTGTGCGCTACGGATTCCTGGGATCGATAAAAGAGGGCACGAAGGAGAACATTAAGCTCGTGGGGCTTACGTTCTCCGTCCTGAAGCGCCTGTTCACGGGCGGCCTTTCATACAAGGTGCTTGGAGGGCCGGTGATCATCGCTAAGGCCTCCGCGGCGGCTGCCGCTTCGGGGCTGTCGAACTTTTTGTATTTTCTGGCTTTCTTGAGTCTCCAGCTCGCCATCATCAACGTGATGCCGATACCGGTCCTTGACGGAGGACATCTCCTCTTCCTCGGTATCGAGGCGGTGAGGAGAAAACCCTTGAGCTTGAAGGTCCGGCAATACGCCACGCAGGCGGGCTTTTTCCTCCTCGTGGCGTTCATGCTCCTTGTGACATGGAACGACCTTGAAAGCGTTTTTGGCCTGCGCTCGTTTCTGAAGAAAATATTCTGACGGTCCGCTTATGAAAATTCTAGCCATTGATACGACTACGCTGTTCGGGTCGGTCGCACTTTGCGACGGGATGAGAACCGTCGCAGAAGAGCAGCTTGGCGTAGCGGTCACGCACTCCGAGCGTCTTGTCGCCACGATCGATCATCTCCTGACACTTTCGAGCTGGGAAAAGAAGGATATCGAAGGCATCGCCGTTGCAATAGGCCCGGGCTCGTTCACGGGGCTCCGCATAGGGCTTGCGACGGCAAAGGGCATCGCGACCGGCCTTTCAAGGCCGGTCGCCGGCGTCTCTTCGCTTTTGGCGCTTGCCTGCAACGGGCTCTTTTCGGACGCGACTGTCGTTTCTGTGATCGATGCAAGAAGGGCGGAGGTTTACTACGCCGCCTACAAGTTCACGAGGGGGACGCACAGAACGGTCCTCAAGGAAGGCCTGGCCGCGCCCGCCGATCTGTGCGCGCGCCTGAAAAAACTAAAGGGAAGATTGCTGCTCACGGGCGACGGCGTGGCGGCGTATGAATCCATGCTGGCCGCAAAACTCAAGGGCAGGGCCGTCATTGACGCGGAAACCCTCAAGTTCCCGCGCGCGTCCTTCATCGCGCGGCTCGCATTGCCCCGCCTGAAAAAAGGCGGGGATGACATTGCGAAGCTGGCGCCCAACTATCTGCGCCATAGCGACGCGGAGATAGGGTTCAAGGGAGGGGGAAAAAAATGAACATCACACTCGACGGCAAATCGCTGACCTTTTCCCAGATAGAATCTTTTTTGACGGAGCGCTCGAGGGTCATGGTCTCGCAGGAGACCATCAGGCGCCTGAAGCAGTGTCGCCGGTTCGTGGAAAAAAAACTCGAATCGCACGAGCCCTTCTACGGCATCAACACCGGTTTCGGGATGCTCGCCAACAAACGCATATCCGACAGGGACATGGAGCTATTGCAGGAAAATCTGATCATATCTCACGCGGTCGGCGTCGGAGAACACCTGCCCGAGAACATATCCCGCCTGATAATGTTGCTGCGCGCCAACGTGCTTGCGGCGGGATTTTCAGGCATCAGGCAGGAGACGCTTGCCCTCCTCATTGAGATGATCAACCGCGGCGTCACGCCGCTCATCCCTGAAAAGGGCTCCGTGGGCGCAAGCGGCGACCTGGCCCCGTTATCTCACGTGGCGCTCGCCATGATCGGCAGGGGGAAGGTCCGCTACAAAGGGGACATTACCGACGCGAAGAGGGCGCTAAAGCTCACGGGACTCAAGCCGATACGTCTGGCCCCGAAGGAGGGTATCGCCCTCATCAACGGAACGCAGGCGATGACGGCGATTGCCGCGCTTTGCGCCATAAAGGCGCGTTCTCTCTCGAAGCTTGCGGATATCGCGGGCGCTCTTTCGGTGGAGGGTGACAGGGCCTCCAAGCGCCCGTTCGATCAGCGCATCCACGCGATAAGGCCCCATCCCGGACAGATCGCCGCGGCGAACAATATACGCCGCCTGATAGAGGGCAGCCAGATCATAGAGAGCCATGCGAAATGCAAACGCGTTCAGGACCCGTATTCATTCCGCTGCATACCGCAGGTCCACGGCGCAGTGAAGGACGCTTGCGCGTATGCGATAGGCGTCGTGGAGCGCGAGCTCAACTCCTGCACCGACAATCCCCTCATATTCCACGAGGACGGTGATATCATCTCCGGCGGCAATTTCCACGGAGAGCCGCTGGCCATAGCCATGGATGTGCTGGCCATCGCGCTGTCGGAGCTCGCATCTATCTCGGAACGCCGTGTCGCGATACTTTTAAGCCCGCTTGAGGGCGAACTCCCGGTCAAGTATCTGGTCCCTGGTCCCGGACTCAATTCGGGGCTGGCGCCGCTTCACGTGACGATGGCCTCCATAGTATCCGAGAACAAGACCCTGGCGCATCCCGCAAGCGTCGATACGATACCGACCTTCGCGGGTCAGGAGGACCACGTCAGCATGGGTTATTTCGCCGCGAGAAAGGCGGCGACGGTGGCAGGTAACGTCGAGACGGTCTTGGCGATTGAGGTCCTTTCCGCCTGTCAGGCGATAGACATAAAGCGCCAAAAGAACCGTTTCCCCGGAAAGGGCACGAGAGCTGTTTATAATGCCCTTCGCAAGGAAGTACCCTTTATGGATAGGGACCGCGAAGTCAAACCCGATCTTGAAAGATGTCTGGCCCTTGTAAGATCGGGTGCGTTGATCGAGGCGGCCGAGAGGGCGGCGGGAACCTTGAGATAGCGATTGGGCTTGAAAATGAGCCCGTTTTGCTGGTATGGAGAAAACAAAGGGAAAGGAGGGTAGTCCCATGGAACAACGTGACTTGGAGCTCATTGAGAAGCACATCACGACGGACACTAACCTCAAGAAGCTCTACGAAGAACACCTCGACCTTGAAAAAAGGATCGAGCAGATCAACCAGAAACTTACACTGACCCCCGCCGAGGAAATGGAAAAGAAGAACTTGAAGAAGGTTAAGCTAATGGGTCGGGATCAAATAGAATTTATCCTTAAGCGATATAGGGATAAGAATCAGTGACAAGCAAGTTTTCAGCTTTTCAGCCGATGCCCCGGGAGCGGCTCGTTACGCAGGAGGGGTATCCATTTATCGTCATTTCGGCGGCGGTCTGTCTTTTTACTGTGATCGCCGCATGGACCGTCCTTGCGGCTATATTCGTTTTTTTGACCCTTTTTGTCTGCTTTTTCTTCCGCAACCCCAAGAGGGAGGCGCCCCATGGAGATCATATCATCATAGCACCTGCGGACGGCAGGATCATCGCGATAGAGAGCGCCGGCGGGGAAACGAAGGTCTCCACGTTCATGTCGGTCTTCAACTGCCACGTAAACCGTGTTCCTGTCAGTGGAAGGGTCGAAGATGTGAACTACCGTCCCGGAAAATTCTTTGTGGCGAGCTTGGACAAGGCGTCGGAGCACAACGAACGGAACACTATTGTGATAAACGACGGTTCCGGCAGGCGCGTTAGGGTGGTGCAGATAGCCGGCGTTGTTGCGCGAAGGATAATATGCTACCTTCAGAACGGCTTCGAGGCGGGTAAGGGTTCCCGTTTGGGATTGATACGCTTCGGTTCAAGAGTGGACATCTTTTTGCCTTCGGGACGTTTCGATCTGCTCATGAAAAAAGGCGACAGGGTGCGCGCCGGCGAAACGGTTTTGGGGAGATGGCGATGACGACACGGGTCTTCAGGCGCAGGATGGGTCTTGGAAGGGGGGTCTATCTCCTGCCGAACCTCTGCACGACCGCGTCTCTCTTCTGCGGTTTTTTCTCCATCGCGAAGTCCCTTTCCGGCGATTATATCTCTGCCGCTTGGGCGATACTGTTATCGGGCATATTCGACCTTCTGGACGGCCGGCTCGCGCGGCTTGCCCACGCGGAAAGCGAGTTCGGCATAGAGTACGATTCTTTAGTGGACCTGGCCTCCTTCGGGCTCGCTCCGGGCATCATGGTCTATACGTGGACGCTCTTCGGCTTAAAAAAGATCGGCTGGCTCGCCGCGTTCCTATATTTTGCGTGCGGAGCCATGCGGCTGGCCCGCTTCAACGTCCAGCACAATACCGTCGAGGGCAAGCGCTTTCAGGGGCTTCCGATACCGATTGCGGCCTACGTGATGGCCACCTACGTGATCTTCTACCACGATTATTTCGCCATTCCGCCGGAGGGGAGCTACGTAGTTCTCGGCATGACGGTGGCGCTCTCGCTTCTCATGGTCTCGAACATCGGCTACTTGAGCTTCAAACAGGTCGATTTTCGCCACAGGAACTCCTTCTTCGCGCTGGTGCTGCTTGTCATCGGGCTTTTCATAGTGGCATTGAGTCCCGAGGCCGCGATGTTCATCCTTGTCGTGGGCTACGTCGCCTTCGGGATAGTGGAACACGTCATAAGGGAGAGACGGAAGGGACCGTTCTTGGAACAGATGCGGGCACGCCGTCGGGAGAGAAGGGCGAGGCGGCTAGCAATGATGGCCGAAATAGAGGCCGGCGCTGAAAGTCAGGAAAACCTTCATTAATCATGGAAAAGAAATGCGTCTTTTGCGGTAAGGCGATCGAGACGAAGGAGAGGATCGGAAGACGGGATTCCTGCCCTTCATGCGGCCGAGATCTCCATTCGTGCCTCCAGTGCCGCTTTTATGACGTGAGCGCGTATCACCAGTGCGCCGAGCCGCAGTCGGAGTGGGTCTCGGACAAGGAGAAGGGGAATTTTTGCGATTATTTCGAATTCGGAAAAAAGAAGGAAGAGAAAAGCAGGCCCGAAGACGCACGTTCGAAGCTTGAGGCGCTCTTCAAAAAGAAAGGATGAACGTGAAGAACTTCAATGTGGCGGTGGTCGGCGCGACGGGCGTCGTTGGAACGGCAATGATAGAGATACTCGTGGAGCGAAAGTTCCCCGTCGGCAAGCTGGTCCCGCTCGCCTCCGAAAATTCGCTCGGCAAGACCGTTGAGTTCTTGGGACGGGATCTCCCCGTGGAGGTCCTTTCGAAGGATTCCTTCTCCGGCGTGGACATCGCGCTCTTTTCCGCCGGGAACGCCGTGAGCCGTGAATTCGCGCCGATAGCGGCCAAGGCGGGCGCGGTCGTAATAGACAACTCCAGCGCCTTTCGGATGGAGCCGGACGTGCCCCTCGTCGTGCCGGAAGTGAACCCCGAGAGGATCGCGGACTATAAGAACCGGGGCATCATAGCCAATCCCAACTGCTCGACCATACAGCTCGTCGTAGTTCTGAAACCGCTCCACGACAGGTTCGGCGTGAAGCGCGTCGTGGTCGCGACTTACCAGTCCACGTCGGGCGCCGGTACGGAGGCCATGGAGGAGCTTTCAAAGCAGACGGTCGCGCTCTTCTCGCAGGGAGACGTAAAGACCGATGTCTTTCCGCACAGGATCGCGTTCAATTGCATACCCCACATAGATAAGTTCCTCGAGGACGGCCGGACCAAGGAAGAGGCCAAGGTGATCTTCGAGACGAGGAAGATATTGGGCGACGAATCGGTCCGCGTGACGGCGACCGCCGTGCGAGTGCCGGTGTTCTACAGCCACTCGGAGGCGGTCAATATCGAGTTCAAAAGCCCCGTGACGCCCAAAGACGCCAGGGAGGTCCTTAAGAGTGCGGCAGGCATCGAGATAATGGACGACCCGGCCAAGAACGTCTATCCCATGGCTATATCTTCGGTGGGGAGGGATCAGGTCTTTGTCGGGAGAATACGTAAGGACGATTCGGTGGAGAACGGCCTCGATATGTGGATCGTAGCCGACAACTTGAGAAAGGGCGCGGCGCTCAATGCGGTCCAGATAGCCGAGGTGCTCGTCAAAAAGCATCTCAATTCTTGACCAATACGCGAATTCCTCGTAATTTAGGGCTTATCTCATCATGAGAAAAGCCCTTTTATCTATTTTTTTCGCCGCCTCTCTTTTTCTGCCATCCGGCCCTCTCTTTGCGTTCCCCGATACGGAGAGGGTAGGGGTCACCGGCTCCGATCCGCCGTTCGACTTCGGTTTCAACGACACGGTCACGGGCTTTATCTTGAAAGATGACCGGACGCTGCTCGCTTCCTACGGCGAGACGCTGGCCGTCATCGACATGGCGGATTACGCGCTCGCGGCGGACCAGCCGCCGCCTCTCGATGTCGATGCGGGGACCGACGGGCGGCTGGCTTCGATGGCATATTCCTCGCTCAAGGACCGCGTTTATGCCCCGCAGGACGACGGGGATTGCCTCGTCTATGATTTGGCCGACATCACGATCGAACCCGTTACCGTCGTGATAGCGGAGGACAGCGTTCTGGGGCCGATAGCGATCGACAACAACAGTCTCAACGCCTACATTATAAACACACAGGACAATTCCGTGAACGTTCTGGACTTGAGCTCCTTAACTGTCGATAGCACCATAACCCTCTCAATACTGTCGGTGGCGAGTTTCGAGGTCACGGCCGCCGCCCACAACTTCTTGACCGACGAGATATTCTTCACGACCGACAAGGGAGTTGTCTTCTATATGGATGCGGGAGGCGTCTCGGCGGCGACCATCGCCGTTGATCCCACTCATGTTGCGCTCCTTTCATCGATCGCTGTGACGCCGAACGGGGCCTATGTCTACGTTACCAACGAGACCGATAATACTCTGGTGAAGATAGATGCCAACGCACACACGATCGTGGCCGACGACATAGACCTTTCGGAGAACCCCGGGCCCACGGGGATCGTGATCACCGAGGTCACGCGCCCGCAGAGCGGGACCGGAAACGCTGTCTACGCCTACATCGGCGGTTCGAAGGGAATATCCGTCGTGAACACCGCGGGCGACGAGGTCCTCGACATGGGGACCGATCCCGCCGTTTCCGGAGAGCCGCTACCTACGTCGGCCGTTCCCCATAAGCTCGTGGCCTCTTCCGTAACGGACGGATATGTCTATACCGCGAACGCTACGCAGACGGTGAGCGTTATCACGGCCGATCCTTGGGTGACCGTTTCGTCACTTACATATTCCTCCGGCGGCAGCTCGATGGGCATCGGCGAGAGCTTCACGATCGCCTTCCAGGCCGACGAGACCGGCACCGCGGTGATCCGCGCGGGCGGAGACGTCAGCGGGAGCGGCACGGCGCTCGTGGACAACACCGGCGCGTCCTCATGGACGGTCCCCACTGCGGATACTGACGTAACGGTTACCTTCAACTATGACGACAACGCGACCGCCTTTGAGGAGGGGGAGAACGACCTGTTCGTCTTCGTTACCGATTCGGCCGGCGACAGGGGTCGGATCGCAACGACGCTCAACGTGGATACTCCCCCGCCGGCGCCCGGCATTCTGTCCACGGGGTTCGGCAACGGACGGATCTACGTCCAGTTCGAGCGGCTCGATGTCGCCGATATGAGTGAATACCGCATTTACGTCGATACGAGCGCCGCGGCGGTCCTCACGAAGACAGAGGTCGCCGCCACGGTCGCGCAGGCGTCGTCCGGCTCTTCGCAGGAGGGCGAGGTCGCAGGTCTTACGAACGGCATAGCGTATTACATTGCCATGGACGCGGTGGATACGGGCGGCAACGTCTCAACCACGCGCTCGAACACATTGCCTAACGGCGCTGTGGCGTTCGACGTGCCGCAGGCGACAGCCGGCCCGTGCGAGCTCGCGGGAGAGGCGGGATGCGCGCTGGCACCCCTATCTAAAAAGTGCTGTGGGTGGATTCCTGTAATTACCTTTTTGCTGATAATTATTTTCATGCTGTCATTGCGGGGAGCAAAGCGACGAGGCAGTCTTGAGAGATTTATTCGCTTCGCTCGCAATGGCCTCTTAGTGCTTATTGTCCTGTTTGTTGCCTTATTCTATCCGGCATTGTCCGTCGCCAGCGAACCCTCTTCACAGTGGTGGTCGATGGAGGTCAAGACCGGCTTTTGGATGCCGAAGAGCGCCAATGTGAAGAATTTTTTTGGTGATTGCTGTAATCTGATAACGCGTGTGCAGGGGGGGCTTCTGGTCCACGGGCGCTACGGCGTGGAGCAGGGGGTCGGTTTTTTCATGAAGAACGGCGATGCCGTGGGTACCATCACGGGCGAGACCTCAAGGGACCGCTTCAACTTTCTCCTGATACCGCTCGAGACGAACTTCACGTGGCGAATCGACTACTGGACGTGGGACTATTTCCTGCCCTACGTCAAGGTGGGCGTTGATTATTGGTTCTTCAGGGAGAACCTCCAGGGCTCGGTGACAAAGGGCCTGAAATACGGCGTTCACGGTGTCTTGGGCGGGCAGATGAACATGAAGGTCTTCAGCGAAGACGCGATAGAAGGGCTCGATACGGACATGGGCATCAATGATCTCTTTCTGACCTTCGAGGCGCAGTATCAGTATATCAACTCGTTCGGAAAGACCGGGCTCGATCTTTCGGGGCCCGTTTTTTCCATCGGCATTTTGTTCGAATTCTGATGCGCACCATCAAGCTCACAATAGAGTATGACGGGACGGATTGCTGCGGCTGGCAGATACAGCCGTCTGGCAGGTCCGTACAGGGTGAGCTCTGCAGGGCGGTGAGGAAGATGACCGGCGAGGAGAATCACGTGATAGGCGCATCGAGGACAGACGCAGGCGTCCACGCGATGGGACAGGTCGCTCACTTCAGGACATCCACGATGATACCGCCCATGGGTTTTATGAACGGCATAAATTCACAGTTGCGGGGGGGGAGGGTGGGATTTCATGATATCTCGGTTATTGGTGCCGAAGAGGCATCAACCGATTTCCACGCCCAAAAGGACGCGAAGGCAAAATTGTACCGCTACATGATACTTAGCAGCCCTGCCCCGACGGCCCTGAACGCAGATCGTTGCTGGCAGGTGCGCGAAAAACTGGATGTCACAGCGATGAAAAAGGCGGCGAAGTGCCTCGTTGGAAGGCACGACTTCAAGAGTTTTCAGGCGACCGGTTCCTCGGCAAAGGACGCGGTAAGGCGAGTGTATAAAATCGTCATTGCGAGCGCAGCGAAGCAGTCTCGCAGTTTCGTTTGGAATGACAATTTGATCTCCATCGATATC
>DYJF01000059.1 GCA_020723205.1 Bdellovibrio sp. | reverse complement strand
GTCAATAGCCCGTAGCTCGTTACCTTGACCTCCGCGATGAAGAGGACGATCCCGAAGACGATGAGCGCGACGCCCGCGTAGTTCGTCGGCAGAACCTGCAGGCCAAAGAACGCGAGGATCAGGGAGATGGCGCCGGCCACACCGGGAAATACCGCGCCGGCGTGCGTGAATTCGAAGAGAAGGCCGTAGAAACCGAGCATCAGCAGGATATAGGCGATGTTGGGATGTGCAAGCGCGGTCAGCGCCCGAATGCGAAAATTCTTGGGCATCTCGATGATCGCAGCGCCCTTCGTCCTCAACGTGACCTTGCCCTGCGGCATTTCGACCGCGCGTCCGTCTATCTTCACCATAAGATCGCCAAGGTCCGTAGCTACGAGGTCCACCACGCCCTCCGCCACCGCCCGCTCCTCCGTCACCGAAACGCTCTCCTCGACCGCCGCCAGCGCCCACTTGACGCTCCTGCCGCGATACCGCGCGATCGTCTCAGCCCACGCCTTCGTGTCGTTTAAGACCTTGTCCTCCATCGGCGTCGCGGGTTTCTTTTCCTTCTTCGCCTTGCCGTCCTTTTTTTCGAATACCTTTTGGACGAGCTCTTCTATCGAATCCGAAGACGACCTCTTTTCCTGAAGTTCGACGGGATGCGCGGCTCCGATGTTCGTCGACGGCGCCATCGCCGCTATGTCGGCGGCAAGCGTTATGAAAACGCCCGCGGAGCCGGCCCGCGCCCCGCTCGGCGCCACATAGACGACGACCGGGACCTCGGAGTTCATGATGGACCTGACGATATTACGCGTTGAAGAGAGAAGTCCGCCGGGCGTGTCGAGCTCGATGATAAGGCATTCGGCGCTATCCGCCTTCGCCTTTGATATCGCCTTCTCGATGTATTCGGCCGTAACGGGAGTTATGATGTCGTCGGAAAGAGTTATGACATGAACGGCCCTTCCTTCCGGATAAGAAGAGGCCGCAAAGATGAACGCGGCGAGCGCGAACGGAACCGCCCAGAGATATCTCCCCCATCTCCCCTTTCGCATGGGCGGAGCTTGCCACCTTCGAAAGAAAATTCAAGGTGTAAAATAGACAAAACTCGGCACCGTGCTTCGAAATGTTTTCAGTTATACGTTGATTTATTCAATTCTGGGGTTTATAACGTATAACCGGAATGAGATTGGACCTCGCCACAAGGACTCTTTTCACAGAATTTCAGGAATCGGTCTTTGCCAGAACCGCCCTTTCGCGTGAAATAAAGGGGATGAGCACCTTTGTTCATAAGAGGGTGAAGGGCGGTAAGTACTGGTATTCCCAGAGATTCGTTCAGGGGAGATACGAACAGCATTATTTCGGTCCATCCAACCCGAAGAACGACGCGCATGTCGCTTCATTTAAAAGGGAATATAGTGAAAAGAAGGAGCTGCTCAAAGAACTCGCGGAGAAAGAGGCCAGACAGGCCGCGATGCTCAAGCGCGGCGGCATTCCAGCCATCGACAAGAGGGTCGCATCGGTTCTGACGCGGCTTTCAGAAGCGGGCCTGATCGACGGAAAGGGAACTCTCATCGGAACGATCGCGTTCACCGCATATTCAGGGCTCCTTGGCGCGATGTTCGAAAAGATTGCGACGAGGACCAACGACATTGATATCGTGCAGGGTGCGGACATCAAGATAACGACAACGGATGTCGTTGACATGAAGGACCTGCTTGCCGCAACCGGTCTTGGTTTCCGGGGAGTACCCGGTCTGGTCCACGGTTATCCGTCCACTTCCTTCATATCAAAGGACGGCATCAGGATCGACCTTCTAACGCCTCTGCGCGGGCGACCTAAAAGGATCTCGCAGATCAGGGGCATAAAAGGTGCAGCGGCGATACCTTTGCCGTTCATAGACCTGTTGATCGAATCGCCGATCAGGACCATCTTGATAGGACCTTCGGGCGGGATACCTGTCCAAGTGCCGGAACCTTCCCGCTTTGCGATACATAAGTTGATAGTTGCGATGCGAAGACCGGTGACGGAATCCGCAAAGAAAAGAAAGGACATCATTCAAGCCGAGCAATTGATAAGAGTCCTTGCGGAGGAAGAGCCAAAGGAATTTGCACGGCTCTGGAAAAAGACCTGTCAGGGATCCAAGAAGCTCTCAAAACTTCTCTCGGAATCCAGAAAACTTCTTTCACGAGACATCGACGACATCATAGAAGGTCTCGCCGGATAGAACTTTTAAATTTTGAACGGCATTACGGGCATAGTGCGGGACTGACCTACTGAATGGTCTTGATGGGCGCTATGATCTCCGGCGGCTCGGCCTCGGAGGCGACGTTCTCGTCGTGGACCGCCGCCTGATGCCTCTGCTGAACGGTGACCGGCGTCTTCGGCTTGGCAGACGGCGGAGAGTAGCAGATCACCCTGTTCTTGCCGCTGTCCTTTGCGCGGTAGAGCGCAATGTCGGCATGGTCTATGAGATCGTCCATCTCGGAGACGTCGTCGGGATAGGATGCGATACCGGCGCTTATCGTGATCTGGCTGGACACCCCGCGCCCCTCCGTCATGAACCTGTGCTGCTCCACCAAGCGCCTCACCTTTTCGGCCACGGCGATGGCGCCGTGTTTGTCGGTATCCGGCAGCAACAGGACGAACTCCTCGCCGCCGAACCTCGCCACCGTATCCACCTCGCGCAGGTTCCTCTGAAGTATCTGGCCTATCTGTTTCAGCACCGTGTCACCCGTCGGATGTCCGAAGGTGTCGTTGTAGGCCTTGAAATTGTCCACATCTATCATCACGAGGGAGAGGTCGCGAAAGAAACGGACCGCCTGCTTCCACGCCTTGGGGAGCATGCTCTGGAAATAGCGGCGGTTGTAGATCTGCGTCAACTCGTCCTTTATGGAAAGCTCGCGCGTCTTAGTATAGAGCTTGGCATTCGCGATGGACAGGGCCACGTGGCCGGCGACCAGCGTAAGCATCTTGATGTCGGAGAAAGAGAAGCTGTTGATGCCCGGACGCCCGAAGTTGATGACGCCCATGACCTCGCCCTTGAAGATGAGCGGCGCTGATAGAAGCGAAGCGTTCTCAAGGCGGCGCTCTCCCTTGTAATGCAGGAAGCGCGACTCCTTGCCGGTGTCCTTAACGTAGATGCGCTTGCCGGTCTCCGCTACGCTCCCCGATATCCCCTCTCCGATGTTGAACGTCGTCCTCAATATGGCGTCGTTGTCAGGAAAACCGCTCGCCGCCCTGACGTAGAGACTCTCCCTCTTCTCGTCGAAGATCATTATCGCGAACTCGTTTATCTTGAGATATTTCTTGAGCGTCGCGGTGATGTTCTCATAGAGCATGTCGAGGTCTATCACCGAATTGACCTCCTGGCCTATCTCGTAAAGAAGCGAAAGGTCCTTCACCAGACTTTCGAGCGTGCGGTTCGTGCGCTCGATGATGCGGCTCTTCTCCTCGATCTGCCGCCTGAACTTGAGCTGCTCCTGCGCGACGATGAGCTCGTGCTCCGCCTCTATCTTGTGCGCCGCAAGATCGGTCAAGCGCGAGAGCATGTGGTTGAAGCTTCTGGAAAGATCGCCAAGCTCGTCCCTTGAAAGGACGGGCGCGCGGATCAAAAAGTCCCCCTCCTCGGCGTGCGCCATCGCATTGGCGAGGCGGCGCAGCGGACGATCGAGAAAAACGTGCGTACCGGCGGTCGCCGCAAGCGTCGCGGCAAGGACCTGAACGCCCCAAAAGAAGTATCTTATCTGTACGCCGAAGATCGTGGACGAGAAGTTCACCCAGCCCTTGGTCTCGAGAAACACTCCCAAGAGCCACGTGACAAGGTAGATGGCCCCCGTCAGGAGCATCACCTTCACCGGAATTGAGAAACGGACCCCCAATTTGCGGAAATATCTCACAAAATCCCTTAGTTCCCCTTCCCAGCCCTCTTATCGGCAATATCTAAAAATTGTTGCGCACTTTTTTTGCGGAAAATCAACGGAGTTTTCAAGCATTTAGCTTTTCAGCGGAACACGGAGGAGCGCACCGGAAAAACGGTAAAATTCGCCCTGCCGAAAACCACAGGGAAGGCAACCCTCTGCGGCACGTGCCGGACCGGCATCGCAGCAACGTTCCCGGGCCGTCCCTGACGATAACGAACGGCCTCGCGCGTATCGTACAGACCGGAGATCCTAACCGGCCCCCTTTGGAAGATCCTTTTGAAAAAGGCGGCGCCCGCCCTGAACGCATCTTTCCAAAGGTTCCAAAGAACTTCAGGCGGAGGAAGACCGGCATAGTTCATGACCGTCTCCTTCGTTCGCCCGTCTCTCACCTCGTCTATGAATTCCTCGTACGTGTAGGCCTTGTTGATGATCAGCGCGGCCGTTTCGCCGTCTATGACACCCAGCCCGCGAAGTTCCTTGATTCCCGCCATGAACAGATATTTCGCTTCCGACGTGGGCAGAAGGTACGCCCTGTGGTTCTCGCGCGGGACCGGTCTTGACGTCTCGAACCTTCCCTCAAGCACGACGAAGAATGGTCCGTGCGGTCCGGCTTCCGAATTGGGCGAATACGTAGTGTGACTATTTGTCAGACCTCCGGGAAAAACTCCGCGATGATTGAACGCAACGATATTTCCCTCGACCGCGATCGAGAACAGATTGAAAAAACCGCTCCTCCCTGTGCCGTGCGCGGGAATGTGTCTTCCGATCCTGAAAAGTTCGCTCTCAACCTCCGGAACCGGCCTGAAGTTGAAGGACGCACCCTTGAACGCTTCGAGCCGGTAGATGCCCCTCGCGGCGACCGGCAGTTCGACATCGAACTCCACTCTCCTGCCGTCGATCGTGAGAACGTTTTTCCCTTCGCTTATCATGATAAGGGGCAGACCTGCATAGGTCGTCGCCCTCCTCAAGCGCCCGTTGTTCTCGTAGGTCACCTCCGCGCCTTCGGGATATGCGGCGAGCAGATAATAAGCGCGGCTTTTGTGCGTGAAAAACGGGACGCCGGCAATGTCAATGACACGCGTCCCGATAAGGTCGTATTCATTGCCGTGGAAAACGATGCCGTCATGCGGGACCTCGAGTTCCTGTCCCTGATATCTTATCACGTAGTGCTCGAGACCCGGCGGCCTTGCCGCAGCGGCCGGCGGGACATAAGCGTCCGCAGGGGCCGGCTCCGGCTCGTTCAGAAAAACCTCCCTTATAAAGAGCACCGGCCGTTCGGGGTTTTGGCCATTTATCCTGTTGACCATAATCACCGCGTTTATCGGCCGTTTTCTAAAAATGTTGCGTGCTTTTAGGGGTATTTGAGGTTGACTGGGGGACGCAAAATATGTTCCCTTCCTGTCTGCAGATGAAACGTCTTATCTTCATATTTTTTGCGCTGTTCCTTGCCGGGACGGCCTCCTTTGCCGCCTCCAACGAGCCCAAGATCCGGGTAGCTGTGGTAAACGTGCCCGATGCCGTCACCGTGGAGGCGGACGCCGGCGGCGTCATCTCGATCACCGACACCGCGTCGAGGCCCGTCACAAAGGGGCGGATCGCGACGATACTGGCGGGTCCCGGCGGGCTCCGCGTGAACGGAAGGCCCTCCGGATCGAGAGAGCTGATTATCCAGAGCAGGTCGGACACCTTCCACATCGGTGCGAGAAAATTTCGCGGCGAGCTGCACGTGCTTCAGAGCGGCAGCCGGATCGTGATAGTCAACAACGTGGCCATCGAGACGTATCTCGTCGGCCTCATAGACAGCGAGATATCCTCCTCGTGGCCCGCGGAGGCAATCAAGGCGCAGGCGGTCGCCGCAAGGACGTACGCTATCTCCAAGATCAGGCCCGGCTCTCCCTACGACATCGAATCGACAATGATGGATCAGGTCTACGACGGCGCGCACAGGGAAGAGGCGCACGTCTATAAGATAGTCGAGTCCACGCGCGGACAGGTGCTCAAGAGAAACGGGATACTTTTCCCCGCCTTCTACCACAGTTGCTGCGGCGGGCTTACGGAGTACGCCCACAACGTCTGGAACGGCACCGAGAGCATGCCGGCCGTCGAGGACCGCCACTGCGAAAGATCGCCCAAGAAGCTCTGGTCATATAGGATCCCGCGCGCGCAGCTCCAACGGCTCCTTGCTTCGAACAACGTTCCGGTCGGCGCCGTCTCGGCCATTACGACCGTGCCGCTCTTCGATTCGCCGCGCGTGGACACCGTTGTCGTAGAGACGAGCAAGGGCACGCACAACGTCAGGGCCACCGAGCTTCGGAGGATATTGGGCTACATGAACTTGAAGAGCACTTGGTTTGAGACCTCGCTTTCGGGGGGAGAGATCGTCTTCAACGGCCGCGGATACGGACACGGCGTCGGCATGTGCCAGTGGGGGGCAAAGGGCATGGCCGACGAGGGATACAACTACATGGACATCCTGAAGTTCTATTATCCGGACGCGGAGCTGGCAACGATATATTGAAAACAAAAAACTCTAAACACTAAATTCTAAACAAATTCAAAGCTCAAAATCCAAATGACCAACGTTTTGACTTTCGAGTTTTGAATTTAGGATTTGATTTTATGAAATTATCTGATTTCAACTACGAGTTCCCGGAGGAACTCATTGCACAGCGTCCTCTGCCGGAGCGCACCGCCTCGAAGATGATGGTGGTGTACCGCGCAAACGGCTCGTGGGAGCATAAGCGCATCACCGACCTGCCTTCGTATCTCGAGCCGGACGACGTCCTCGTGCTCAACGATTCGCGCGTGGTGCCGGCGCGCATCTTCGGAAAAGGCATCGGCGGGAGAGAAGTGGAGATACTTCTCGTGCAGAAGGTCTCCGGCTCCGATGCTTCGGGGGAGCGCTGGCGCGTGCTCACGAAACGCGTGAGAAACTACCATAAGGGCGATAAGTTCTTCTTCGCGATGTCCGCGACCGCGGAGGTCGTCGGCCGCGAAGGAGACTTTCTGGTCGTGGAGTTTCCCGCCGGCCACGCAAGGCGCGCGATGGAAAGATCGGGCGTGCCGCCGCTGCCGCCCTACATCAGGCGCTCCGGCCGCGACAGCTACACCGAAGAGGATGTCGAACGATACCAGACCGTCTTCGCCGACGAGCCGGGTTCGGTCGCGGCCCCGACGGCGGGACTGCACTTCACCGATAACCTTCTGAAAAAAGTGGGCGGCGCCGGCGTCAAGATCGCGAAGGTGACACTGCACGTCGGGGCCGATACGTTCGCACCGGTCCGCGCAGAAAACATCAGCGACCACAAGATGCACGGTGAGACGTTCTTTGTTCCTGAAGGGACCGCGGACGCCGTCAACCGCGCAAAAAAAGAGGGCCGCAGGGTGATCGCTGTGGGAACCACCTCTGTTCGCGCCCTAGAATCTTCGGCGGCGGATGGCATCTGCCGGGCTGGCAAGAGGAGTACAGACCTGTTCATCACACCGGGCTACAAGTTCCGCGTCGTGGACCGGCTGCTGACGAACTTTCATCAGCCGAGATCAACGCTTCTGATGCTTGTCTCGGCATTCGCAGGGAGAGAGCTGATACTTTCGGCCTACAGGGAGGCGATCGAAAAAAAATACCGTCTCTTCAGCTACGGCGATTGCATGCTAATAATATAGGGAGGAAATATGTTGAAACGTTCCGTGTCAGTCGTTGCCGCTTTGCTCTTCGCGCTCGCCGCCGCGGCTCCCGCGAATTCGTCGGAAAATTTCGACATCGAGCCGTTCACGCCGAACGACTTCTACGTCTTCGTGAAGGTCTTCTCGGAGATGCGCGGCCCGCTTAGAAGCGAAATACTCAAGGACAGGAAGACCGACTTCGAGAACGCCGATCCCTTGAAGTACGTCGAAAAAGTGAGGGACAAGAGGGACGTGAAGAAGGCGCTCAAGGAGAGCGACATCAAATGGGAGGATTTCAGGGAGCTCATGGGCAACGTCCTTCTGGCCTATTTCTCCATCCAGCCGGACAGCACGAAAGCGGGGATAATCAAGCAGCTCGCGTCATACGACCTTTTTCTCGAGTCCGACCAGATACCGCCGGAGTACCGCAAACTCGTGAGTGACATAGTGAAGACCGACGCCGGCGCGGCGCTCGCCGGAATGGCGCTGGAGGCGTTCATTCAGGTGCCCGAACAGAACGTCGCGATAGTGAAGGAGAAAAAAAAGGATCTGGACCGCCTCTTCTACACGAAATACTGGGCGGCCGAGCTTAAATAAATTTACTGCTTTTTGAGCTTTAGGCCCTCGGCGCCGTAGAGATTCTGGTCGTGCGCTGTGGAATAGAGCGTGTCCCCCTTCTTCGTGAAGGTAATCGCCTCGCGTATCGTCCCCTCTTTTTCGAACATGAGCTCGACGATGAGAGAGCCGTCCTTTGCGAGCGTCCACGTGCCCTTCTCCACCACGGGCGACGCCCCGCTTAGATGGTCGGTTTCCATCTTTGCCGTCCTGTCGGCGTTGAGTTCAAGCGTGATCTTCCTTCCGTGGCTCGCCTCGGACGGCAGCACCGCCGAATAGCTCCCTTCGAATTTCACCTCCGGCACTGAATTGCAGGCGACGATGAACGCGCATGCGAAGATGAAAAAGACCGTCCATAGTAAGGTTCTCATTTCGCTCTCCCTTTAAAAATTCCCGGCCATTGCCAGGCCGTAGGTTCCGCGGGCGGGGTCCACCGAGGGAGCGACCGCGTAGCCGCCGCTGCGCGATCCGAAGATTATGAGCATGCTGCCCGCGAGGCCCATGACCGCACCGCCGGCGCTGATGATCGCGCCCGTCAGGTCCTTATTCGTGGCCGTGATGAGCGTACCGCCCGCGATCGCCGCTGCGCTCCCCGCCGCAAGCAGCACGTATCCGGCCGTGATCATGCCTTCGCCCTTGCGCTCATGTTGATATTCATCGTCGGACGATCCCTCTTTCGCGGGCTCGTCATTCGGCTCTTCCGCCGTGATGTTCCCGCTGCCGTTCTTGGGAGGCGCGTCCCTCTTGTATCCGAAGGCGGTCTGGGCGAAAAGCATCGAAGCGGCGATGAATAGTGCCATGAATCTTTTCGTCATGAGTGGCTCCCTTTTGATTGCGTGACGTGCATGCCCACGAGCCGCGCCACCATGATGGCAAGATATACGGCGCCGGTGATGCCCTCGATACATGCGGTCATCTTCGCTATGGGATTAACGGGGATCATGTCCCCATAACCGATCGTCGTCAAAGTGCAGTAGCTGAAATACATGAAGTCGGACAAAAGGATGTCCGACCTGCGTATGTAAAGAGACGGAAAATCGAAGGACGATTCCATCACGAGCCCCATCGCCGCGTAGACGAAGGCGAAGAACATGCCGATCAGCATGTATATGCATATGGAACCGATTATCCTGTTGGATGTGATCCGGTCGGTGAAGAACACATAGCGTCCTATCGAAACGATGGCGATGACGATAAAGACGGAATAGGCGACGCAGGCGATGAAAAGCCCTATATCGAACGTATGTTCGGAGATGCCCGGCACATGGCGCAATACGCCGCCAGCTATCGCGATCAATCCGCAGATGAGGGCAAGCGCCCTCGGAAGCGCGCTCTGCCAGATCGTCTCGATGACGGAACCGAACACCCCGAAAAGGCACACCACGAAAAGAATCGCGGCGGTAACGCTGTCCTTGAGGAACGCTGAAAGGAAGAGCAAGATGACCTGTGATATGAGGATCGCCCAGTAGTGCCTGATCTTGAACCATCTAAGCATAGTTTTTGGCCGTAAAGCGCGCATCGCGCTGCCGTCGGTTTGAAATTAACCGCTAACTGCCCTTAAAGTCAATCGCATAGGTGGACAAGCGGCCACAAATGGAATAAGGATTCCGACCTATGTTCAAGTTCCTGCTTCAGGGCGACAGCAAGGGGACCAAAGGACGATTGGGCCGCGTTGAGACCTCGCACGGCTCCT
>DYJF01000058.1:7370-9908 GCA_020723205.1 Bdellovibrio sp. | reverse complement strand
CCGCGGCGGATCGCTGGCTATCAAGGTCTCCTATCAGACGGGGCAGTTCATTTATCTGATCAGGGCCGAAGACGATGTCTACGTGTCCGAAGCGCTCGAGGAGAGCCGTCCCCTCCTGCTGGGCCACACAACCGCAGATCGCAATTATGGGGACAGTCCCCTTTTTGAAAGGGGGACTGTCCCCTTTTTTCCGCCTCCTAAAAAATCTGGAGCGTCCTATCTCGCTTATCGCTTTGTGGTGCGCCTTCTCGCGGATCGTGCACGTATTGAAAATTATAAGGTCCGCATTTTCGGGCTCATCTGCGAACGAGTACCCGAGCGGCGACAGGATAAGGCGCATTTTCGCCGAATCGTGTTCGTTCATCTGGCAACCGAAAGTGCGGATATAGCACGTTTTGAGGGGCTCTGAAGACATCGCGGCAGCGCGTATCACATCGCCGTTCGGAGCGTCAAGCAGTTTGGGTGCCGGCGGCGGGCTGATAGAGCTCTACAAACTTGTTCTTGTGGAGGATTATGAGGAACTTTTTGAGCCGGTCCTCCGCGGGTTCCGCCCTCTCGCCGAAATGGCCGCGCATGGCTTGAGCTATGGCAGTGAAACTGGTCCTTCCGTCCAAGAGGTTCCAGACGAAGCTTCCGATATCGTCGAGATTTACGCGGAAGTTGGGTCTTTTGAGGCGCGGCTGGAGCCACTTTGCGAGCGGCCCCCGCCTGAACCTCGGAACGAGAAGAACGGCCCGCGATTCCGGGCCGTTCTCCCATTCCACTTTGCGTTCAACTATTACATCAGACCATTGCTGATGGTGGTGCCGGGTCATCGGGTCTCCCTGCGTTCTTGAGCGGATATCTCACGAGCACAAAGGCGATCAGAGCGAACACCACGAGACTGATGGCGAACGTCGGTTCTTCAAAAACGGAAGGCAGCATAATATTGAAGAACGCGAGCGACGCAAGGACGAGGCCCAACAGCGCCTCCCCTGCGATCAGACCCGACGCGATGAGAACTCCGTTGTTCTCAACGCGGATCCTTTGCGCATCGTTATGTTTCTTTGCCTTGGAGAAAAAGTCCACGAGGCCCTTGATCATGCCGCCGACGAAGATCGTGGATGTCGTTTCGAACGGCAGATACATGCCGACGGAAACGAGCATCGGGCTCTTCACCTGCATGCAGATCATGCCGACCGCCATGAGCATGCCGACGATGATGAGCGGCCACGCCATCTGGCCGTCCACGATGCCCTTCGCGAGCAGAGCCATGAGGCCGGCCTGCGGTGCCGGCAGCGCCTTGCCGCCGAATCCCTGTCCGCCCATGTTGATGTCACCCTGGTGGAGCATGAGGAGCGGGAAGAACATGACAAGCGATGCGAACACGATGGAGATGAGGTTGGAGGTCTGCATCTTCCAAGGCGTGCCGCCCAGAATATATCCGACCTTCAGGTCCTGCAGCATCTCGCCCGCGACCGCCGCCGTGACGCAAACCACCGCCGCCACGCCCAGCACTGCGGAGACGCCCTCTATCCCCTTCGCTCCCAGAACGACCATCAGTATGGCCGCGATGATGAGCGTCGAGATCGTGAGTCCGCTGATCGGGTTGTTAGACGAGCCGATCATGCCGACAAGGTAGCCGGAGACCGCCGAGAAGAAGAAGCCCGCGACGAACATGACGACCGCCGCGACTATCGCAGCGAAGACGTTGCCGCACAGGTAGTGATAAAGGAAGCCCATCAAGACGGCCATCACGAAGATGCCCGCGAAGACGAACTTGAAGCTGACGTCCTTTTCAAGACGGCTCTTTTCTTCGCCTGCGATGGCGGCCGCCCTGACGTCCTTGACCGAGCGCGTAAGGCCGCCTATCAAATTCTTGCGCATGCGGAAGAGCGTGTAGCCCGCGGAGACCAACATGCCGCCGATGGCTATCGGGCGCACGACGAACTTCCAGACCGCGTAGGCGAGCGCCGTCCATGAGACCGGCTGGCCTTCCGCAAGCACTAACGGCTCAAGTGAGGGGCCGACAAAGTACAAAAGAAGCGGTACGAAAAGGCCCCAAGCCAGAAGGCCGCCCGAGAAGTTCAAGGCCGCAAGGCGCGGGCCGATGATGTAGCCGACGCCGATGTAAGCGGGGCTTACCGCCGGGGTCGTTATGAGGGCGCCTCCGCCCGTTCCGACCGTAGTGTAGAGCTCGCCCTTGCCGGAGACCAAGTTGATGCTGGTCTTCGTGAAGACGATGAAACGCTCCCATGTCGCGGCGAATAATTTTATTGCCGAGAGGAACTGGACCGCAGCGCCGAAAAGGATGGCGCCGAAGAGATACTGGGCGCCCGTTCCGCCGGCGCGGCCCGCTTTATGGATCTCGCCTGCCGCGACGGATTCGGGGTACGGAAGTTCGTTGTCCTCGACCATCACGCGTCTGATGAGCGTGATGAAGAAGATGCCAAGGATACTTCCCACTATCATCACCGCCGTTGCGATGAAGTAGTGCGTCCAGCCGCCGAACTCGCTCCACACGCCGGAGAGGATGAACGCCGGCAGCGTGAAGATGGC
>DYJF01000058.1:0-7360 GCA_020723205.1 Bdellovibrio sp. | reverse complement strand
TCGTATGAGCGATGTTCTCTTCGAGGATCGAGCCCTTGAAGATGCGCAGGATGGCCATTCCTATCACCGCCGCGGGATACGTTGCGGCGATGGTCATACCGGCCTTGAGGCCCAGGTACGCGTTCGCCGCGCCCAGAACTACCGACATGATGATGCCGATGATGAGCGCACGCAGCGTGAACTCGCGCAGGTCGGTCTTTTCCGGGACATAGGGTACATGCTTGACCTTTTCCATCTATCACTCCCCCTTTCTCAAAAAAATTATCAGTCGAATGTGACGCCGTGTGTTTCAAGATAAGGAACCGCATGGTCCTCAACGGGGACCGAACGGTGGAACTGGACGATGGCCCAGTTGTTCGCGCGCTTCTCAAGAACCGCAGTGAAACGGAACGGGCACGACGTCTTTTTATCGCCGGAGATGAAGTTGCCAGTCATCTCCTCCGCATACCACGCAACGCTGCCGTCGCGCGAAAATCTGATGTGCGGCGTTCCCCTCTTCCAGTGCGCCTCCACTATGGCGCCGTACTGTTTTTCAATGACGTTCCTGATGGTCGTCCAGCCCTTCCAGTATTCTCCCGCGTCGGAGCCGATGCCCAGCGTGTCGTTGTCCTGCGCCATTGTCGTTGCGAGTGTTTCTATGTCGCGTCTGGAATAGGATTCAAGGTAGCGGTCGATGATTTCATTCACTCCTTTGTAATCTTGTCCTGACATGGCGGCCTCCTTTCCTTTAAGGATTTAAAGGTGCAATTTCTATAGGCAGGGCACCCATAAAAGGCAAGTGAATATTTGACATATTTGCCTCCCCTTTGTAAGGAGGGGAAATAATAAATGGGGGACACAATGGAAAAGTTCGAGATGAAAGGCGCCGTGCAGCCCTATGTGCCGGCCGAAACGACGATGCGCGAGTTCACGCTCAAGGCCATTCTTTTGGGCGTGGTTCTGGCAGTCATACTTGGCGCGGCGAACGCGTATCTGGGCCTCAAGGCGGGAATGACGATTTCCGCGTCCTTCCCCGCGGCAGTGATAGCGATCGCGGCGTTCCGGCTCCCGTTCTTCCGCGGAACGGTTCTTGAGCAGAACATCACGCGCACGACCGCGGCGGTCGGCGAGGCGATGGCCGCGGCGGCGATCTTCATCATTCCCGCGTTCGTCCTGGTCAACATAGGCGGCGAACGTCTCTGGACCAGTTTCCACTATTGGGAGACGACGCTCATCATGCTGGTCGGCGGAGTGCTGGGCGTTCTTTTCATTATAATGTTAAGGCGCACGCTTTGCGTCGATGCGGGCCTTCCCTTTCCCGAGGGGTTCGCCTGCTATGAGATAGTGAAGGCGGGACAGAAGGGACAAAGCGGCGCATCTCTGGTGTTCGGCGCCATGGGACTTGGCGTGCTGATAGAGCTTCTCAAGAACTCCAGCGGTCTGACCATATTTCAGGAGTGCAAGGAGTTCTTCTTCCAGTTCCCCAAGTCCGTGATCCATCACTTCAACCCTTCGAAGCAGCCGCTCGGGGACATCACATATGGAGGCGGCGTGGCGTTTCAGACCCCGCTTGCGTCGCCTGCACTCATGAGCGTCGGTTATATCATCGGGCCGAAGTATTCGTGCATCAACTTCGCAGGCGGAGTGCTCGCATGGCTCGTCTTCATCCCGCTCGCCCTCTTCCTCAATCCGAACCTCATGGCGGAGCTTTCCGCAGCGGGAACCCAGGCCTCATGGCAGGACCTCGCCTATTCATGCTGGTACACGCAGGTGCGCCCGTTCGCAGTGGGCGCGATGCTTCTGGCCGCGTTCTACACCCTCTACGGTCTGCGCGATTCCATCATCAAGTCGTTCAAGGGCGTCTTCTCAAAGCATCAGCATCAGGTGGGACAGGCCGGTCGTCTCGAACGCGACTTGAACCTCAGGGTCATACTCCTTATAGCAGTTCTCCTGCTGATACCGATGGGGATCCTCTACTATCATTTCTGCGGAACGATGCTCGGCGCCGTGGTCTCCGCCGTTATTCTGGGCATCATCGGATTTTTGTTCGCGGCGGTCGGCGGCTGGCTGGTCGGCATAGTCGGGAACTCGAATCAGCCGCTGTCGGGCATCACGCTTGCCGCCCTCATCATATCCGCTCTCATCATGCTGGTCTCGGGGCATAAAGGGCTCGCTGGCGTCGCTGCCACGCTGGGTATCGCAGCGGTCGTCTGTGCTGCGGCGTCGATGTCGGGCGACATAATTCAGGACCTGAAGGTCGGGCAGCTCATCGGCGGTACGCCTTGGAAAATGGAGATCGCCGGCATCATCGCAGTGGTGGTGATGGCGTTCGTTCTCGTCTTCCCGCTCGTGATCCTTCACGAGGGCAACATCATGGCGGGCGGCATCGGCATCGGGGACGCGAAGCTTCCGGCGCCGCAGGCGGGCCTCATGGCGCAGCTGGCCTCCGGCATAGTGGGCGGGCAGATGCCGTGGGGACTCCTGCTCATGGGTATGAGCTTCACGCTGGCGCTGATCCTCATCAAGGCCCCGTCTCCCATGCTCATAGCCGTCGGTATGTACCTGCCCTTCGAAACGACCTTCGCGATCTTCGTCGGCGGCGCCTTCAAGTGGGTCTATGATACGATTGCGGCGAGGCGCGGCATAGAGGCATCGGAGCGTGAGTCGGGCGAAAACAGCGGCATCCTTCTTGCTTCCGGTTTCATTGCCGGTGAGGCGATCACGGGCGTTATCCTCGCGGCCCTCGTGCTCGTCGGCATTCCTTCGATAACCGAATGGCTGACCGGAAAAGAGGAGCTTGGAATACTCAACCAGGCCGGCGGGTGGTTGTCGCTTATCGTGTTCGCGGTCGTGGCGGTCGCGCTGATCGCAGTGCCGCTGCGAAAAAAGGCGAAGATTTAAGATGATTTAAAATGAACACGGGGACGGTAACCCTTTCAAAAAGGGGACCGTCCCCGTTTTTTATTTTAAAAATCTTTTTCGAGTTTTAGTTCACGGATGAGCTTTTCGATCTCTTCTTCGTAGGACGGTTCATCGAAGATATCTTCCGCCTCGTCTTCGTAGCCGAACGTTTCCTCGACATATTTCTCGAAATGGGGCGACCGGATGTCCTTCTTGATGATATCCATGTACCGGTCGGGATGCTTCTTGCAGACGTTCTCGATGTAGGCGTTCAGGTTCTTGGCCGCCCTTCTCTTCTCGGCGCACTTTATCTTCTTCCAGTTCTTGAGATAGTGAAGGCGGCAGAAACCGGCCGTGGTAGCGGCATTGTCGCAGCCCTCTTCCTTGCAGATCTTGATGCGTCCCATATCTTTTCCGAAAGTAACAGCCAAGTCCGAACTAGTCAAGGATTCGTCTGTTTTTTAGCGTCCTTGAGCGCCACGTCGAAGGCCTCTTTCCGTTTCAAGGCGGCTTCGCGCTCCTCTTCGATCTCGCTCCACAGCTTGCGACTCATCGCCTCGGAGGTTCTTTTCTTCAGATATTTGCGTTCGCGCACGAAGTTGAAGATGAGAAGCGCCAGCGCAAGAACGGCAAAGACGCCCGCGGTCCAGTACCAGATCATAAGACCCCCTAAAGCAGGTTAAGGTCAAGGTCAAGGTCAAGGAGTTCTATAGTACGGCTTCGTTTATCGCGTCCTGTATCTGCTTCAATCGCTCCTTTGAAGTTATCTTCTCCCCGCCGGCGTCCCTGATGTAGAACACGTCGATTACCCTGTCTGCATACGTCGTTATCTTCGCGCGTTCTATCGTGCAACCCAGCTCGAAGAACGTCCTGCATATGTCGTAGAGAAGGCCGGCCCTGTCGTTCGTCACGACGTCCACAACGGTTTCGCGGACGGAGACGTCGTTGTCGATCTCGA
The DNA here is from genome assembly GCA_020723205.1 of Bdellovibrio sp. Classification (GTDB taxonomy): domain Bacteria; phylum UBA10199; class UBA10199; order 2-02-FULL-44-16; family DYJF01; genus DYJF01. The sequence continues at coordinate 3,522 of DYJF01000058.1, read as the reverse complement.
TCTTCGTGTCAGAGCCCTTGCGCTCGGGGCTCAAGAGCCGTTTCTTCGTTTGCCTTTTCACCGACTCGTGCACGTCAAGCTCGCCGGTAAGCGCCCCTTTAAGCTCGCGGCCTATCTCCTGCCAGAGGGCGTCGTCGGTGACGGGCCTCTGATTCAGGTCGGTCACCCACAGTTCGTCCAGCACGGTCCCGTCCGGCAGAGTGTAGAGCTGGGCGTCTATGATGTTGACGCCGTTCAAGGAAAGGACGCCCGCTATCTTTGCGAAGAGGCCGGCAGCGTCGTGAGTTACCAGCGAAAGCTCGGTCATGCCGCGGTCGGGGGCATGCACCACTTCCGTGACGACGGTCTCTCCTGCCAGCTTGCCGGTCATCTTGAGATGCTGCGCGATCATTTGCGGTCTTGTGGAGGTGAGATAGCGCTCCGGCACGGACGCGAAATAATTGCCCAGCTCCTCGTGGGACATAGTCCGGCCCATGAGCTCGTAGACACGGTGGAGCTTTTTCATGAGCATGCGCTGTTTCTTCGCGGCCTCGCCCGCTCCCTCGATGTGGGAGAGGGTGTTGAGATAGAGCTCCGCCAGCAGCCCGCCCTTCCAGTCGCTCCATATATGGGGGCCTATCGCGCGGACGTCGGCGAAGGCGAGAAGATACAGCATTGCGAGGGTCTCGGTCGTCTCCACTGTCTGCGCGAGACGCTCGATGAGATGAGGGTCCTTCACGTCGCGGCGATACGCGAGCGTTGGAATGAGCAGATGCGACAGGACCAAAAAAGAAGCCGTCTCGATGTCGTCCTTCGTCCATCCCAGCCGCTTCGCTATGGCGCGGACGAGCCCTGCGCCGACCTCCGCATGGTTGCCGCCCCTGCCTTTGCCCACGTCGTGGAACAGGGTGGCGAACGAAAGGACGTGAGTCCTTTTAACTTTCGAGAGCGCTCCGGAAAGAACGGGGAAGGTCCGGTGCCCGTCCTTCGTGTAAAGGAAGCCGATCTCGCGGACGGCGTTGATCGAATGTTCGTCGGCGGTATAATAGTGAAAGCCGTCGTGCTGTATCCTGTGGACGAGCGGCTCCATCTCCGGAAAGAAACGCGTGAAGAGGCGGCACTCGTGCATCTGTTTTATCGTCCTTGAAAGGAAGGCCGGCTCGAGGAACATGTCCATCCAGAGCCGGTTGGCCGCTTCGGTGAAGAGATCGCCCTCCCCGATCGGGGAGGCGAGCTGCATGATGAACTCCTTGGTCTTCGCGTCTATGTCCAGACCCTTTTTGTTCGCGAGAGCGAAGACCTTGAGAATGGCTTCCGGTCCCTCGCCCAGCCGTTCCCGGTCGGCGTATATCTTTGTTCCGGCGCGGTAAATGCCGCGGGAGAGCCGTCTTTTCCGGAAGAAGCGCATGATGGCGGGCTTCGGAAGGGCCGTATCGACTATCTGCTCGATGGCGCGCCTGCACTGCTGGTGAACGACAGACGCGTTGCGGTAATATGCCTGCATGAACTGCTCCGCCGCGGCGGAGAACCTGCCGTCCGTGTAACCGAAGGACCTTGCGATCGGCCCCTGCTGGGCGACACCCAGCCGGTCGTTCTTCTCATCCATCAGGTTCAGTGCGTGGCGGACCCGCCAGAGGAAGTTCACGCCGTCCTTGAGCTCCTCTGCTCCGTCCATTGACAGGTCCGACGCCTCGTGGATCTCGTCCAGCTCCTTTCCCGGGAAGGCCGCCTTGGCTATCCAGAGGAGCGTATGATATTCGCGAAGGCCCCCTTCGCTCTCCTTCACGTTCGGTTCCAGAAGATAGACCGATTCGCCGAAACGCTTGAGCCGCGTTCTGTGCTCGTGGAGCTTGGCCCTGATGAACCGCTGCTTGGAGCCCTTTTCGTCGAACTGCGTTTTTATGTGCGACAAGAGCGGCTCGGCAAGGAGCCGATCGCCGGCGACGAACCTTGCGTCCAGCATCGCCGTTTGCGCGCGCAGGTCGCTTCTGCCAACCGATATGCAGTCCGCCGTCGAGCGCGTGGCGCCGGTGATCTCCATCTTGTTGTCCCATATCGGATAGAGGATGGAATCGGTGACGCTCCGAATGTAGGGTTCGTTCTTTCCTTCGTAGAGGAAGAGCAGATCGATATCGGAGGAGAGCCCCATCTCCTCGCGTCCGTAACCGCCGAGCGCCAAGATCGCGACGCGCTCCCCGCTGTCGGGATGGTTTTTGAAGAAACGCTTATCGGCGAGGGAGAGCAGCGTCCCGATCACCGCGTCGATGAGCTTCGAACGGCCCCTGTTGATTTCGAAAGCGTCGCAACCGAGATCGTGAGCGGTGCGGAACCACGTGCGCCCGTCCGCGATGACATCCGCCACGCCCGCCTTTGCGTCTCCCGCAAGGATGTTTTCGCTGACGAGAGGTATCTGCGGCAGGGGGATTGAGGGGTTATGCATCGGATCTCACAGAGCCGCGAGGCGGTCCTTGTTGATTTTCACGTAACGCTCGACACCGGCGGCGATCGCCGATGCCACCTCGCCCTGATATTTCTGGCTGTTCAACCTCTTCTCCTCGATGGGATTCGAGATGAAGGACGTCTCCACGAGAATGCCGGGGCATTTCGCGCCCACAAGCACGTAGAAGAGCGCGCTTCTGACCTGATGATCCTTCAAGTCCTTGTAGCGTTTCGACAGGCGGGTGTACATCGTCCTGTGCACGTCGTCTGCGAAAACGCGGGATTCCTCCGTGTTATAGTTTTGGAAGAGAGTGAGCAGTATCTTATCGACCTCGCCCTGCGGCTTGGCCGCCGACTTGTTCTCGCGCTGCGCCAGCCGCTTGGACGCTTCGTCGCTCGCGTTGTTGAGATAGTACGTTTCAACTCCGCTCGCCTTTTTGTTCCTGCTCGCGTTGGCGTGTATGGAGATGAAGAGGTCGGCCTTTTTGGCATTGGCTATGGCGTTCCGTTTTTCAAGAGGCACGTCCTTGTCGCTCGTGCGCGTGAGATACACCTCCGCGCCCAGCTTTTCATCGATCTCCGTCGCCAGCTTCTTTGCAAGCGAAAGGGTCACCGTCTTTTCCTCGACACCGTTGGGCCCTATGGCGCCGGTGTCCTTGCCGCCGTGGCCGGGGTCGATCACTATGCGGAGCTTCTTCGCCTCAAGGGCGGCGGTCTCCTTCGGAGAATTGCCCTTCGCCGGCGCGGGCGGCTTCACGCCCTGCGGGTAAAAGCGGATTATCGTGCGCTCGTTTTTCTGCACTATGTCGTAGGCGACGTTTTTCATCATCTCGAAGCGCAGGACGAGCTCGCCGGTGAACACACCCTCCTTTATCTTTATCGAACTTATGTGCTCCGAACGGACGGTCTCCTCCGAGACGATCCCATGCGCCGACTTCGTGCGCGGGAACTCAAGTGTGAGCCGCGCCGGTGTTTTGGTGCGCGTCCCGTACTCGACGAACTTTATGGTGAACGGCGTCTGGCGGTCCAGCTCCAACGTGACTGTGGTGAGCGCCTTGCCGGATGCGACGTTCATGCGCAAGAGCTTCGAAAGGCGGAACTGGT
>DYJF01000004.1:39518-60434 GCA_020723205.1 Bdellovibrio sp. | reverse complement strand
GTGGACGCCTACACGAAACGGATACTGTCGCGGCACAACTTGGTCCCCGAGGAAACGACATACGACGAGATGCAGGATCTCTTCATGGGCAACCTGCCCAACAGGGCGAAGCTTTTCAACGAATATCACGCCCTCATCGTGAAATGCGGCAAGGATTTCTGCCGCACAAAGAATCCGAGATGCGATGAATGCCCGCTCAACGGGTGGAACCTGAACGGATGAACGACTAGCGCAGGCGCAGGGCCATAGGTGCGGCGGCAAGAGCCGTCAACGGTCTGAATGTCATGCCGGCGAACATGCGGCCGGATAGGACGACGGAAGCGCCGCCGCGTTGCAAAACACGGGCGCGGCAGCTGGCCGTTTCTCCGGACTCGTCAAGCCCGGTGATGGTTACGCCCCCCGTATTTGCCCCTCCGCCGGACGCGCCTCCCGGACCTCCTTCGTTGTCGTCCGTAAGGCCTGTGATGTCGGACGCCGCGGCGTTCTGGGCGGCCGTGTGCGCGTCGATGAGTATTTGAGCGGGTTCGTCGGGATCCCGAGCGTTGATCCTTGAAGACACGCTTCGAAGAAGTTCCCTGTCCTCGATCAGGTTCAAGACATTTTCGAGCTTCGCCTCATAGGCGTTCCTCTCGGAGAGCTTTTCAAGATCGGAGAGATATTTCTCGAGCGGGACGAGCCCCGTCCAAAGCGTCACGCGCATTATCATCAGTTTCACAAGTATGAGAAGGGCGGTTTCGTCGACCGTCGCATCGTTTCTTTCCGCGAGACGCGCAAAGCGCTCGTAATAGGAGGACTCCCTCATCCTTTGCCCGATATCGGGAACGTCGGCGTGTCTATTTTTGAAGAGGTCCAAAACTTCCCGAATGACGGGCGTTCTGCCTTCACTGAATGCGCCGATCAGCTGATATCCGAACCAGCGGCGGTGGTCGTCCGAGAGGAATTTCTCAAGCTCGCCGAAGAATTCGAGCTGCTCCCCGTCCGCGCGTTCGTTCTCTATAGCGTAAGCGATCGCCCTCATTTTTTCCAATGTGCGTTTCAGGAAATTGTAAGGGTAGGGCGCCGGATAGATGTCCATCGACATCTCTAGCGTCTCGTCGGAGGTGGCGATGCCGAACGCCAATCCGTACTCCTCGGAGCCCTCGATCCGTTCTGCAAGCTCGACGAAGCGGCGCGCGAGGGCGGTGCCACCCCTTTCAAAGGAGACCCTTGAAAGATCGGTCCCGCGCGGGAAGAGGTCCGGCCACGTGAGCTTGTTCGGAGGGAGGAGCGTGCGTCTGATGAGCGCCTCCGGCATCGGGCCTTTGTATCGGAGCACCGTGACGGGGATTTTGTCCAGCCACGATGCGGGTATGATACCCTCTGCAGCCGCCTTGATGAGGGCCGCAATGCGGTGGTGTCCCTGCAGAAGGAGCCGCTCCCCTCCCGAGAGCTCAAGGACAAGGACCGATTCCTCTTTGCCGTATCCGTAAGACGGGGTGCCGAAAAACGTGGCCAGGGTGCCGTCTTTGTCGGCCGTTCCGAAAAATTCGACAATTCTTTTGAGAATTCGGTACTTGTCCTCCATCGCCGGAGGACGTGAGTCGGGGTTTGGATAAAAGTCGGCGAGTGAATGATACGGCGTGAACTCTCCGATGGAAATCTCTTTTTTCTCCTTTGCTAAATATTCCCATATGAACTTGATCACCGAATCCATCGCCTTCAGGGTGAGGGGAGGGTGCGCAAAATAGCGCCGGATGCCGAAATCGGGGGACTCTATGTACCTTGTCAAGATCTCGGTCGAAAAGGAGTCGCCCCCTATCTTCCTGCCAAGCTCCGCGCTCAATCGCTGATAGATGAACTTCCATGCGGTGAATGCGATGAGCGGCTCTCTGTCACTCAGCGCCGGTCCCAGAAGGCCGAGTATGTGTTCGTCCTCAAGCATCATCTCCCTTGACGCATAGAGATTCATCATCAGCTTGAGTGCAAAATAGCGCATGTAGTCGTCCCGATGGACGCGGACGACCTTGGCGAGGAACGCCGCGATGCTGAAGAACTCCTCGTCGGAATCGAGCCAGTCGCGCCATCCCGCCGCAAGACCGGCGGCGACGTCGCCAAGGCGGAGCATCGGACGCATTGCAAGAAGGCGGCGCAGAAAGTAGAGGGGCCCGGGCCAGTCCCTTGTTATGGGATCGGTCTCAAGTTTTGCGAGATATATCAGGTCGAGCCGTGTCTCCGCCTGACCGTCGAGATGCTCGAGCTGGACCTCGGCGAACGATCTGACCGCGGGGTTGTCCGGGCCCATCAAACGGACCATGTTCACGAAATCGCGACCCATGAAGAATACGTCGAGATACTCAAGGGGATGGCTCGATCCGGCGGCGGCTGTCTCATCGGCGTCGGGGGCGAAAAGGACGGAGCGCGCCATGAGCTCTTCGGCCCTGCTCTTTATGGGACCGGTGAGGGACGAGAGGGCGTCGCTTAGCGATACGAATTGGTCGATCGCAATGGCGCCGCTTGTGATCCCTGCGCGGAGTCCTGCGGCAGGTTGAAGCCCGCTTTTGCGCTCCACCTCGTCCAAAAGCTCGAGGAGGGGCCCTCTGGCCTCTTCGGATACACGTATGGACATGGCGTTATATTTTCGCCCGAAGGGAAAAAAGGTTGCTAGAAAAATAAGCGGTGCAAACGGCTATTCCGGCCTGATTATAGAGAGAACATACGCCTCGGTCTCGAAATATTTCTTGGCGACCTTTGATATGTCCTCGCGCGTGACCGCAAGGATCTTCTTGGGATAACGCTCGATCTCGCCCGCACCCAGTCCGTAGAGATCGTTCAGCGTGTATGACGATGCGAGCGCCATCAGGCGCTGCGATTCGAGTTCGTATGTCCCGACAATGTACTGTTGCGCGCGCGAAAGCTCGTCCGCGCTTACCGGCTCCGAGAGTATCTTCCTAAGCTCCGTTCTTATGCCGTTCACCGCGGTCTGTATTTTCCCCGGCTCCGTTCCGATATAGACGGCGAAATGTCCGGGTTCGATCCCCTCGACGTGCATGGAACTCACCGCATAGGCCAAGCTCATGCGGTCGCGAAGCTCCAAAAAGAGGCGCCCGCCCTGACCGGCAAGAATGTTGTTGAGCACAGCCATAACGTACCGGTCGGGATTCATGAAGGTCGTACCTCTGAAACCGATGACGATGTGCGCCTGCTGTTTTTCCTTCTTTTTCGCTTCGACGACCCTGGGTGCGACGGGTTTCGGGTCAGCCGCGATGCGGACCTGCTTTCTCCGCCCCTTGGGCAGATCGCACAGGTTCGCCTCGAGAAGCTCGACTATTTCCTTGGGGCTGATGTCGCCGACCACGGATATGACGGTTCCTTCCCCTTTTAACGTCTCTTTGTAGAAGCGCCGGATCATCGCAGGCGTCATCATCTTCACGGACCTGGTCTCTCCCATGACGCGCAGCCCGTAAGGGTGTTTTGGGAAGAGCGTCTTCATGAAATGTATGAACGCCATGGACGCAAGCGCGTCTTCCTGGTCCTTGATCGACTGCAACAGCAGGCGCTTCTCGTGCTCCACCTCATGCGGCGCGAAGGATGGGTGGGTCAATATGTCGCAGAAAAGGTCCACAGCGTCGGTGACGTAGTCACTTATGAACTGGCAGCGCAGACCGAAGGTGTTCCTGCCGGAAAAACCGTCTATGTGGCCGGCCAGCCGCTCGCTCTCCTTCGCGATGGTCACGGCGTCCCGCGTGGTCGTGCCCTTAGTGAGCAATCTCGACGCGAGCTCGCTGATGCCGTTGTTGGAAGGGGTCTCCGACCTCGTTCCGCCGATCCACGCCGCGCTCATGGCGACGAGCGGAAGATTGTGGTTCTCGCGTACGATTATCTTTGCGCCGCTCCCCAGTTTGAACTCCCTGATGCGCGTTTGTTCCTCTTTTGGGATCCTGGCGGGCCGTTTTTCCGCCCTCTCGAAGCCCATCGCCTCCGAGAGCTTCTTTTTTTTCTTCGGCCAAGGTGAGCCGTGCGGGGTCAAGACCGCCAGCGTGCAGTTCTCCGGCGTCATGTATCGCTTTGCGACCTGCCTTATCGTTTCCGCCCGGACATCGATGAGCATCTGGTAATATCTCGCTTCGAATTCGTGCGTTCCGGCCGCGGCCAAAAACGAGGCCAACTTGCCCGCCTGTCCGCCGACCGTTTCCTTTTCATATATCTCGTTGGAGCGGATGTTCAGCTTCGCGCTGGAAAGCTCGGAGACGAGGACCGGCTCTTTCTGCATGCGTTCTATCTCGTGGCAGATCGCATCGAGCGCCTTTACTGCGTTGGCGTCGTTCAACACCGCGCTTATCGTCATGATGCCGGGGTCCTTGGGCGTGTAAGATACCGCCGCTATCTGATGGACGAGATGCTTCTTCTCCTTGACGATCTGTTCCAGACGGGAGGACTCCGCGCCGCCAAGTATGTGCGACATGGCGTCGAGCGCCGGCACGTCCGGATGCGTGATGGCGGGGATATGGTACGCCAGCGCCATATACGTGCTCTGGATGTTCATGTGCTCGATAACGACGCGCATGTCTCTCTGCGGCGGCTCGACTATCATCTCGATCGTCGCAACCGGCGGCGGCGGTCCGTCGAAGCGCGCGAACGTGCGCTTCAACTGCTCAAGCATCGTCTCCACATCGAAGTCGCCGACGACGATGAACGAGATGTTCTTCGGCACGTACCATCGCCTGTAAAAATCTATGAGATGTTTTTGCGTGAAGGACCTTACCGTTTCGGGGCAGCCGATGATCGGGCGGCCGTAAGGGTGGCGCGAATATGCGTGCTTGAAGAGCATCTCTCCCACCATCCTGCCCGGATTGTCCTTCTCCCTTCTTATCTCCTCGAGTATCACTTCCTTTTCGCGGGCAAGCTCCTCCTCGTCGAAGAGGGGGTTCTGTATGGCGTCGGCCAGTATAGCCAGCCCCCTGTCCGCAAAGCGGGTCGCCATGTTGATGTAGAAGACCGTCTGATCGAACGAAGTGTAGGCGTTTATCTCCCCACCAGCCGCCTCTATGTCCCTTGCGATCACGCCTACGGGGCGCGTCGGGGTCCCCTTGAAAAGCATGTGTTCGATGACGTGGCACATGCCCGCCTCCGCGTCGGTTTCAAATGCGGATCCCACCTTTACGAGGGCGTTGAAGGAAATGACCGGTGCGGTGCGGTTCTCCTCGAGCAGTACCTCCATGCCGTTGTCCAGAACGAAAGTTTTGACGGCCATATATCTCCTTGATTTGGCGTGCGAATTTCGTTAACGTGCCCAAGATTTTATAGGTAATTTCAACGGAAAGAAAGGTGAAAATGCTGGAGATCCTCTTCATAAGGCACGGCCAGACCGACTGGAACATCGCACAAAAAGTGATGGGCGCGCAGCCGATCCCCTTGAACGAAACGGGAAGGGCGCAGGCGGCAAGACTTTCCGACTATATGAAAGACGTGAAGCTCGATGCCGTCGTTTCAAGTCCGGTGAGACGCGCAGTGGAGACCGCGGAGGTACTGGCTCGCGGGAGGACGAATCTTTCGGTGACACAGGAGCCGCGCTTGAGCGAAATAGTGTACGGCGAGTGGCTGAATCTCACGTTCCGCGAACTTTCAACCGTTCACGCAAAGACATGGCAGGAATACCACGATGACCCCGAGAACGTGAAGATACCGGGCGGCGAGATGCTTCCGGCCGTCCGCGACAGAACGGTGGCCGCGGTGAACGACGCGGTCTCGAAGTTTCCCGGCGGACGGATCGCCATAGTGTCCCACGCTGACGTCGTGAAGCTCGCGATAATAGGAGTGCTCGGCTGGCCGATGAAGGCGTTCAGGTCATTCTCAATGGACAACTGCGCAACAGTCCTTGTGAGAAAACATCCGAAGCTGGGTATGCGTCTGGTCTGGTTCAATCATATGAACGGTTTTGAGAAGGACCTGATGGCTATCGCATGAAGAAGGACATGGAAAAGATGACCGTTTCCGAGCTCGAGGCGGAGGTGCGCCTCCACAACCGGCTCTACTTCGTGGAGCATAAGCCCGTCATCTCCGATTATGAATTCGACAAACTGGTCGAAACTCTTCGAAAAAAGAAGCCCGACTCAAAGGCACTCACAGAGATATTTTCAGATTTTGAGCGTTCTAAAGGACAGTTGGAAATGTGGAAAGAAACGAAGGAAGCGATAGCTGTAACTCATGATATACCGATGCTTTCTCTCGATAAGTGTTACGATGAAAAGGATGTGATAGATTGGGCGTCAAAGATTAAAGGCGATTTTATCGCTTCACCTAAGATTGATGGCTGTGCGGTTTCAATAAAATATGGGCGCGATGGTAGTTTGGTTCAGGCGGCCACTCGAGGAGATGGATTTGAAGGCGATGAAATTACGGAAAATATTAAACAAATCAGGACAGTGCCGCATAAAGTAAGTGTGAAGAATATTGAGGTGCGAGGCGAAGTATATATGCCTCTGAGCGTTTTTAAACAATATGAAAAGGAATTTGCTAACCCGAGAAACCTTGCGGCTGGTGCGATAAAGCAAAAGGATCCCCAGAAGACCGGTGAATATCATTTATCATTTCTTGCTTATGATTTACTTGGAATAGATTGCATAACGGAACTCGATAAAAGAGGGATTTTAGAGAGGAATGGGTTCCATGTAGTTGAAACGGAGAAAGTCGACAGAGAAAAGCTGCAGGCAACATTCGAGAGGTTTCTGGAGAGACGTTACAAAAACGATTTTGAAACAGATGGTGTTGTTTTCAAGGCCAATGTTATTGCCGAGCAAGAGCGACTCGCCTCAACAGCCCATCATCCCCGATACGCCGTGGCATATAAATATCAGGGTGAATCCGGTAAGACGAAGCTCGTAGATGTTGAATGGAGTGTCGCGCGAACCGGAGTCATAACGCCAGTGGCTATCGTGAAACCGGTCGCGCTTTCTGGTGTCCAAGTTACACGGGCTTCGCTTCATAATGTCGGTATTATGCGCAAGTTGGGGGTGGAAATTGGAGATAAGGTCTTAATGATGCGGCGGGGCGGAGTGATACCATACGTGGAAGAGGTTGTTCAACGTGGCGGTAAACCAGTACCGATTCCCAAAAAATGCCCGTCGTGCGGTGCGCCCACGGAACTCAAAGACGATTTTCTATATTGCACGAATCCCAAGAGCTGTGTCGCCTCCAAGATCGCGGAACTTGAGCATTTCATAAAGGAGATCGGTTGCGACGGATTCGGCGAGAAACGCATCGCAAAACTATATGAAAACGGTTTTGTCACCGATCCGGCGGAGTTCTACACGCTTACCGCCGGCGATCTCCTGCAGCTTGAGCGCATGGGAGACACGCTTGCGGCCAAGCTCATAAAGAATATAAATGATAAAAGAGATCTTTCCCTCGAAGCGTTTCTGCGTTCGCTGGGGATTCGCGAGGTCGGCAAGCACGTCTCGAAGATACTCGGCGGCTACGGAGGTATAAAGAAAGTTATGTCTCTCACGGAAGAGGAGCTATCTGAAATTCACACCATCGGCCCGGTCATCGCGCGAGAAGTGGTCGCCGGTCTTAAAGAGAAAAGGCGGCTGATAGAGAAACTTTTGAAGTACGTTAAGATCAGGAAGGTCAAGGTCGAGATTGAGATCAAGGAGGGGCCGTTTGCAGGGAAAAAGGTTTTGTTCACCGGTTCGCTGGTGGCCATGGAACGGAAGGCCGCGCAGGCCCTTGTCGAAGAGGCGGGCGGCGAGGCGGCGGAAGGGGTGTCGCGCGAGCTCGATTATCTCGTCGTAGGCGACGGAGGCGGCGCAGGATCAAAGCTCGCAAAGGCAAAGAAGATCATTGCGGACGGTGGGAAGACAAAAATATTGACGGAAAAAGAGTTCTTGAAGATGTTAGACCTTAGACCTTAGACCTTAGACCTTAGACCTTAGACACGAGACCTTATGGACCTTGATTTCTATCAATCGTTGGACTCGGCCGAATTGAGAAGGCGCGTCGCCGAAGTGAAAAAGAAGTATGGCAGCCGTCTCCTCATTCTCGGCCACTACTATCAGCAGGACGAGGTCATCGAATTCACTGATCGTCAGGGGGACAGCTTCGCGCTGGCCAAGGCGGGCGCCGGAAACAATGACGCCGAATTCATCGTCTTCTGCGGCGTCCATTTCATGGCCGAGGCGTCGTGTATATTGGCGAGAAAAGGGCAGCGGGTTTTTATGCCGGACCCGTCGGCCGGCTGCCCGCTGGCCGACATGGCGGATATAGAGCAAGTGGAGGACGCGTGGGAGGCGCTTGAAAAAACCGTTCATCCTGAGCTTGTCGAAGGGTCGATCATGCCGGTCACGTATATCAATTCATCTGCGGAACTTAAGGCATTCTGTGGGAAGCACGGCGGGATCGTCTGCACGTCTTCAAATGCCGGAGCGGCGTTCGATTGGGCGGCGAAACAGAAGAGAAGGATGTTCTTCTTTCCCGACGAACATCTGGGAAGGAACACGGCGAACGCGAAGGGGATCGGAAGAAACGAGATGGTCGTCTGGGACCCTCTCGCTGTGAACGCCGGTGTTGATCCGGAGAGACTTGCCGAGGCGAGAATTATTCTATGGAAGGGACACTGCCACGTCCACACGTTTTTCAACGTCGAACACGTAAAGAACGCTCGCGAGAAATACAAAGGATGCAGAATCGCGGTCCATCCGGAATGTACCGAAGACGTCGTAAAGGCGTCGGACGCGAACGGCTCGACATCGTTCCTGAAAAAATATGCGGAGGAGGCGCCCGCCGGCTCCACGGTCGTCATCGGTACCGAGATAAATCTCGTGAACCGCCTTGCGAGGGAGAATCCGTCGAAAAAGATCGTGCCTCTGGCGCGTTCTTTGTGCCCCAACATGTTCAAGACGTCGCTTGCCGATCTTTGTTACACACTCGAGGGGTTGCCCAACGTGAATGAGATCCACGTGCCGGAGTTCATAGCGAAGGACGCGCGGGTCGCTTTGGAGAGAATGCTTAGTTTGGTATGAAAACGTGTTTTATGCGGGTTCGACACGCAGGGGGCTAGCTAAATAATAAATAATATCAGGTAGTTAGATGACTTAAAAAGACCGAGGAATTACGCAACTTTAGGGTACCCCCTGCCGATAATAATAGTGAGGGAATCTCTATGTGGAGTGGTGGACAAGTTACGACGACGGACCCGTTCGCACAGCCCCAATCGGTTGCGCCTGTGGCCACCCCTGCGCCGGCTCCGGCCGCGACGACAACCCAGCAGACGACGCAGCAGGCGCAGCAGCCCCATCCGCAGAATAACAATCAGTCGCAGCAGCTTGCTGAGTACAAACAGCAGCAGCACGACTCGGAGATGGACGCCCTGCAGAATAAACAGGGCTCGTACCAGGACGCAGCCGATCAGACTTCGGACCAGATAGACAACGTTCAGGCGGGGATCGTAGACAACAACAACAAGTTCGCGACCGACAGCCAGCAGCTTGCCGCGCAGGGGCAGCAGATAGCGAACTCGCGGGAGCAGCTGGCCTACGCCCAGCAGAAGCATCAGGAGCTTGTCGCCAAGGCGATGGATTCCGCTTCCAACGCGCAGGAGCTTCGCTGGAGATACGCGATGGACACCGCCAAGTGGATGTTCCTTTCGAAGAGGGATATCTTGGAGCGCGTCCAGTCGGCGTGGGAGGATTGCTGCTCCAGGTTCATAAAGAGCATGAACGACATGGGGCGCGCCATATCCGGCAACGGCGGTCAGTCCTACGCACCCTCCGGCAGGTCGGTTCAGCCGATGGCCGGCGAGCAGCCGAGCGACGCCTCCGCGCGCCAGTACGCGATGAACGCGAACGACATGCAGCATGCGGTCAACGAATCGGCGATAAACTTGAACGCGCAAGGGGAGCAGATAGCGGGGCAGCAGCAGCAGCAGGCGAGCGCGGCGGCGAATCTTGACCGTCAGCATGACAATCAGGACAAATCGCTCCACGGCCAGCTCGCGCGCCTCGAAGAGACGCTCGAGAGATATAATGAACATGTAGAAGAGACGGCCGCCAAGATAGAGGAGAGCGCCGCAGAGTTCGCCAGCGCCTAACCCTTTCCCATACCTATCCCGTCAATTTCGGCCTTGCATTCAGGACATGACGACTTATCCGTTATGAGGTTTTCTCTGAGCGAGAATCCGCTCCTCGAGACGAGTTTCTTGCCGCACTGATAGCAGTGCGTGTTCTCCGAAGGGTCGGAAGGCATGTTGCCCATATATACGTAGCGAAGCCCGGCCTTTCTGCCGATCTCGTAGGCCTTCTTGAGTATCGCGACCGGCGTCGGCGGCGCGTCGTCATAAAGATAGTGGGGGTGAAAGCGGCTTATGTGCCACGGAATGTCGCGTCCCGCCTCGACCAAGAAGTTCGCTATGTCGCGGAGTTCCGCCGGATCGTCGTTCATCTTGGGCACGATGAGGGTCGTCACCTCGACCCAGATACCGGCCTGCTTCATATACTTGATAGAATCGCACACGCCGTCGAGCTGCGCCTTCATCATCTTGCGGTACGTGTCCTTGCGGAACGCCTTGAGGTCAACGTTCGCGGCGTCGAGATAAGGTCTTATAGTGTCTATCGCCTCGCGCGACATGTAGCCGTTCGTTACGAAATTGTTCCCGATCCCCTCCGCCTTCGCCAGCCGCGCGCAATCGTAAGCGTATTCGAAAAAGATAGTGGGCTCGGTGTATGTGTAGGAGATGCTTCTACAGCGGTTCGACTTCGCGTGCGCCACGATCGTTTCGGGCGGGACCTCCTTGGCGGGCTCTCTGGTCCCTTCGACGCGCCCGTACTGCGAGATGTCCCAGTTCTGGCAGAAGGGGCACTGGAAGTTGCAACCGGGAGTGGCTATGGAGAGGGCCTTGGATCCGGGAAAGTAATGGAACAGGGGTTTTTTCTCTATCGGATCGACGTTGACGGCGATGGGGTTCCCGTAAAAGATCGAATAGAGAGTGCCGTCGCGGTTTAAGCGCACGTTGCAGATGCCGGTCTTGCCCGTATCAATTGCGCAGCCGTGCCTGCAGAGTCCGCAGCGAACCTTCCCGCCTTCCTCCTTCGCATATAGCATCGCTTCGTGCATGGAACGGAGCTTACCGGATGGGGGATTTTTTTCAACCGCTTTTACACTTTTTGACGTCTATGCCGTATTTGAGGACCTTCGCGGAAAGGGTGGTGCGCGCGATGCCGAGATCGTCCGCCGCCTTCGACTGGACGCCGCCGTTCTTGACAAGAGCGGCGACGATGGCGTCGCGCTCGTGGTCGTCCAGCTTGTTATCCGCGGCGATATTGGGTCCCGAAGGCGCGAAAGAAATGTCCTTTGCTCCTATCGTGTCGAGCGTCGAGAAGAGGATCGCCCTCTGGATGACGTTCTTGAGCTCGCGCACGTTGCCGGGCCAGTCGTGCGACGCGAGCTTCTTTGCGGCCTCGTCCGTGAGCTTTGCCTTGGCGCCGGAAGGGGAGAGCTCGCGGATGAAATGTTCGGCGAGAATCGGCGTGTCGCCGTCCCTCTCGCGCAGCGGTTTTAAGTGCACGGGGACGACATACAGGCGGAAGAAGAGGTCCTCGCGGAAGCGGCCGTTTGCAACCATCTTCTGCAGGTCCTTGTTGGTCGCAGCAATGAGCCGGAAGTCGACCTCTATGTCCTCTTTGCCGCCCAAGCGTCTTATCTTCTTCGCTTCCAGCACGTGCAAAAGCCGCGTCTGCAGCTCGATGGGCATCTCGCCTATCTCGTCCAAAAAAAGAGTGCCGCCGTTGGCCAGTTCGATCAGGCCCGCCATCCTCTCGACCGCGCCGGTGAAGGAGCCGCGTTCGTGGCCGAAGAGCTGGCTTTCGATGATGGAGCCGGGGATAGCGCCGCAATTGACCGCGATAAAAGGTTTATCCATCCGGTGGCTCATCTGGTGGACGAGGCGCGCGACAAGGTCCTTGCCGGTGCCGCTCTCTCCCGTTACGAGCACGGTCGCCTCGGACGACGCGACCCGCTCGACCAAAGAGAACACTTCGCGCATCGCCTCGCTTGCGCCGATCATGGGCCCGAGCGATGTCTCGGCATAGGCCCTGAGCGGTTCCGCGTACCTGTCGATCTTGTATTCGATCGCGGTCTTTCCTATGCGGAACGCCCCTTCCGAAGGCAAGCTCACGTTGTCCACGCGGATGTTGTCCACATAGGTTCCGTTGGTCGAACCCATGTCCATGAGTATTATGCGCGAGTTTCTGTTTATGATGCGGCAGTGCTTGCGCGATACGAACGCGTCTTTTATCTCGATGTCGGAGCCCTCCTGCGAGCCGATGACCGTCTCGGTCTTCCTTGCGTAGGACGTCCGCGTTTTTCCCTCCGGAGTCGTTATCTTGAGCGCGATGTGTTCGGATGCGATCATCCTGCTCTGGGCGTCGAAGTTCAAAACGGAGGTCGGCTGCCTGTGGGCAACGACCGTCTCTTCGGGGGGCTTGTCGGCGGCGACCACCTTGACCGTCCATCGTCCGATCGTCAGCGTGTCGCCGATATTTATGTCGGAGGTCTTGACCTGCTGATTGTTGAGATATGTGCCGTTCAGACTGAAGTCGGTGATGACGTATCTTCCCGACTTCCTTTCGATCTTGACGTGTTTTCTGGAAATGTCGTCGTCGGTCAGCTGAATGTTATTGTCGTTGTCGCGGCCTATCGTGAGGGTGGTGTCGCCCATCCGCTGGCGCAGACACGGTTTGCCGTCACGGGAAAATACAAGCTCGATCATGGGGCGTCGTATAAGACACCGGCGCGCGTATCGTCAATCTTTTTTATAGAATCCCCCTCCTTTGTAAGGAGGGGTTAGGGGAGGTAGATCTACCCTTCCCTTACAAAGGGGAGGGAATATGGAATGTGTGTGCCCCCCCATTTTCCCGCGTCACCGAGTTTATCGTTGATTTATTTAATGATTCCGTCTAGGCGTATACAGAACAGTCGTGCTGGAAGGGGGGGATTTATGACGCTCAAAACCGTGAAGTTCACGCGTGAAGAGGCGCTGGCGTATCATTCAGATAGTCCTGCCGGCAAGATCGCGCTTAAGATCACAAAACCGTGCGCGACGCAGCGCGACCTTTCTCTGGCCTACACGCCCGGGGTCGCGGAGCCGTGCCGCGAGATAGAAAAAAATCCCAACGACGCCCTCAAATACACCGCGAGGGGAAATCTTGTCGCTGTCATCACGAACGGGACCGCGGTTCTGGGCCTGGGCGATATCGGCGCACTGGCTGGAAAACCGGTCATGGAGGGGAAGGGGGTTCTCTTCAAGAGGTTCGCCGACGTGGACGTTTTCGATATCGAGATAAACGAGAAGGACCCGAAGGCCTTGATCAAGATCGTCAAAAGCATGGAGCCGACCTTCGGCGGCATCAATCTCGAGGACATAAAAGCTCCGGAGTGTTTTGAGATAGAAGAAACGCTGATCCGCGAGATGGGTATCCCCGTTTTTCACGACGATCAGCACGGCACCGCGATCATAACCGCCGCAGGACTGCTCAACGCGCTTGAGATAGTGGACAAGGACATAGCAAGGATAAAGGTGGTCTTTTCAGGCGCCGGAGCGGCCGGGGTTGCCTGCGCCAAATTTCTGGAGAGCTTCGGCGTGAAGCGTGAGAACACGTTCCTTTGCGATCGTCACGGCCTGGTGACGGCGGATCGCGCTAAGGATGAGCCGTACCGCGGATATTTCGCGCAGAGATCCGCGCCGAAGTCATTAGGTGATTGCATGAAAGATGCCGACGTCTTCGTGGGAGTTTCCGCAAAGGGTCTGGTCACTAAGGAGATGGTGAAGTCCATGGCGCCGAAACCGATCATCTTTGCGATGGCGAATCCCGATCCGGAGATCACGCCGGAAGAGGCATGTGCGGCGCGCAAAGACGTCATCATGGCGACGGGCCGCTCCGACTATCCGAATCAGGTGAACAATGTTCTGGGGTTCCCGTTCATCTTCAGGGGGGCCCTCGACACGGTCGCGACGAAGATAAACGAGGAGATGAAGCAGTCGGCCGCCAGATCGCTTGCTGCGCTTGCCAAAGAACCGGTGCCCAAGGGCGTCATCGCCGCTTACGGCGGAACGAAACTTTCCTTTGGGCCGGACTACATAATACCCAAGCCGCTCGATCCGCGCGTGCTCTGGTGGGAGGCGTCCGCCGTGGCGGAGGCGGCGCATAGGTCCGGCGTGGCGAGAGAACCGGTCAAGGATATCGGGGCCTACAGGGAATCTCTCAAGAAACGACTTGGAATAAAAGAGGTCGAATGATTTCGGACAAATCTTTTGCGGACCGCATCGCGATCCTTTTGAACCTTGCCCCTGACGAGGGACGCACGTTCACGTGCAAGCTTCCGCAGGGGACGTTCATCGTGAGCGTCGGGCCCGAGCTCACCACGCAGGAGCGGCACCGCTACGGGATGGATTCTTCGGCCCGCTCAATCCATATCGAGGGGTGGTTCGAGAGCTTCGGCGTCGGCCATCAGTTCTCTTTCGACGACCGCGACGGGGACGGCAGGATAGGAACGTGGGACGACGGCGGCGTATTCGATTCTGCGGAGTTTTTCGTCTGCGAGAGCGAGGACGGGATGCCGCACAGGTTCTACCGGTTGCTCACGGAGATCATCGAGGATTATCTGAAACGGCCCGCCTAGACCTCAAGCGTCATGTGTATATCGGCGGCGGGCGCGGAGTGGGTGAGGGCGCCCACCGAGACGAAGTCCACGCCGGTCAATGCGTAATTTACGATGTTCTCGAGCGTGATGTTGCCCGAGACCTCGATCTTCGCCTTCCCCTTGGCGACGTTGACCGCTTCGCGGACGTCGGCAACGGACATGTTGTCGAGCATGACGATGTCCACTCCGCTCTCGATCGCTTCTTTCACGTCGTCCAAGGTCCTTGTCTCGACCTCCAGAAGCACGCCCGATCTCCGTTTTTCCTTCACACGCTCTATCGCTTCGCGGACCGAGCCGGCTATGGCGACATGGTTGCCCTTGATGAGATAACGGTCGTAGAGGCCCATGCGGTGGTTGACGCCGTCGCCCATCAGGACCGCGTGTTTCTCGAGCGCGCGCATGCCCGGCGTCGTCTTGCGCGTGTCGAGGATCTTCACCTTCGTGTCCGCGACCGTCTTCACAAAAGTGTTCGTGATCGTGGCGATCCCGGAGAGGTGCTGCAGGAAATTCATAGCCGTCCGTTCGGCGGTAAGAAGCGATATCGCCCTGCCCGTGACCGTCGCCAGCACCTTTTTCGCCTCGCAGTGGTCGCCGTCCTCGTGCTTGGCGTCCCACATGATCCGGGGATCGACCGTCAGAAAGACCCTCCGGGCTATATCGAGGCCGGCAACGACTATCCGTTCCTTCGCCACGATCCTCGCGGTGGCGGCGAGCTTGGGGTCTATGACGGCCTCGGATGTGATGTCGGTCTCTCCAATATCCTCGTCGAGGGCCAGCTTTATAAGTTCGCTTATGTGGTCCATGTGGGCTCCGCGGTGGATCCTAAACAAGCTTGTTCAATGAATCTTTCAATTTTGCCGACTTGTCTTCAAGTGCTCCCAGCTTCTCCCGCTGCGCGGCCACGACCTGCGGCGGCGCCTTCGAGACGAAGGACTCGTTGGCGAGCTTTTTCTTCACGACCTCCATCTCGCCTTCGGCCCTGGCTATCTCTTTCGCAAGGCGCGTCCTTTCCGCCTCGACGTCGATCAGGCCCTTCCACGGAACCCAGATCTCCATGTCCTCGATCACCGCGGTTGCGACATCTTCCGGTTTGACGGCGTTCTTTTCGATTTTGAGCGTTCCGATGCCCGCAAGTTCCCTGATGTAGGGGAGGTGGTCCCCTATCATGGCGCTCTCCGACGTGGATGCGATGGATATCGTCGCCTCGATCTCCTGCTGCGGCTTGATATTGTGCTCGCCCCTGATGTTCCTTACCGCCTCGATGATCTTCTTCACGCTCTCCATGTGCGCCGCCTCATCTTCGTGGGGGATCTTTTTAGAGGGTTTTGGATATTCCGCGAACATTATGCTCTTGCCGGAATTCAACTGCTGCCAGAGCTCCTCCGTGATGAAGGGCATATAGGGATGCAAAAGCTCGAAGATCGCAGTGAGCGTGTACTTGAGCGTCTTGAGCGCCGACCCTTTTTTGACCGGATCGCCGTCGTTCAAGCTCACCTTCGAGAGCTCCACGTACCAGTCGCAAAAATCGCGCCATACGAACTGGTAGAGCGTGCGCGACGCGCCGTCGAACTCGTACGCGTCGAGGGCGGTGTTGACGTCTCGGATCGTGTGCTCAAGCCGATTCAATATCCACTTGTCCGCCAAATTCAGCTGTCCTGCGCCTTGTGCCGTGTGCCGTGCGCCTTCATCCAAGTTCATCAGCACAAATCTCGTCGCATTCCAGAGCTTGTTGCAGAAATTGCGCCCGACCTCGAGGCGGTCCTGGCTGAATAGTATGTCCTGCCCCTGTGGCGCGATAAGCATCAAGCCGAAGCGCACGCCGTCGGCGCCGTAGAGGTCTATGAGGTCCAGAGGATCCGGGGAATTGCCGAGACTCTTGCTCATCTTGCGGCCCAGCGAATCCCTGATGATGCCGGTGTAGTAAACGTTGGAGAAGGGCTTTTTTCCCATGAACTGGTAGCCCGCCATTATCATGCGCGCGACCCAGAAGAAGATGATGTCGGGACCCGTTACCAGATCGGTGGTAGGATAGAATTTCTTCAGGTCGACGGTCTTTTCGGGCCAGCCCATCGTGGCGAAGGGCCACAGCCACGATGAGAACCATGTGTCGAGGACGTCTTCATCCTGAACGAGGTTTGCATTTCCGCACTTCGGGCATTTCTTGGGTGTTTCCGATGAGACTATCGGCGGGCATGATCCTTTTTTGTCTACGGTCTCGGGTCTAAGGTCTAAGGTCCGGTTTCTGCAATACCACACCGGTATCCTGTGTCCCCACCACAGCTGACGGGATATGCACCAGTCGCGCAAGTTCTCCATCCAGTGCTCGTAGACCTTCACCCAGCGCTCCGGCCAGAACTTTACGTCGCCTTTTACTACCGCCTTCAAGCTCTCTTTACGGGCGGGATATTTCAGGAACCATTGTTCGCTCAAGGTCGGCTCGATGGGGACGTCGGCGCGTTGCGAAAAACCGACGTTGTGCCGGTAGGGTTCCACTTTGAGCATCAGCCCCCACTCTTCAAGGTCGGCTACGACCGCGCGGCGGCACTCGAAGCGGTCGAGCCCCTCGTAATCCTCGCCGGCGAGATCGGTCATGCGGCCGTCGGTGCCTATTACCATCGTGAACGGCAGGTCGTGGCGTCCCGCGATCTCGTAGTCGACCGGATCGTGGGCCGGCGTAACCTTGACCGCGCCCGTCCCGAACTTGGGATCGATGATGTCGTCCGCTATTATCGGTATCGGTTTGTTCTTGAGAGGCAGCATCACGTAGCGGCCGACAAGGTCCTTGTAACGCTCGTCCGAAGGATGGACCGCCACCGCTTCGTCGCCCAGCATCGTTTCCGGCCTTGTCGTCGCGACGACGACGAACTTGTCGGCGACGGGGTTCCTGTGTTCGTCCAGAAGCGGATATTTCATGTGCCAGAGGTGGCCGTCCACTTCCTTCATCACCACCTCTTCGTCCGAGAGAGCGGTGTGCGAAACGGGGCACCAGTTGACCATGCGCCTGCCGCGGTAGATGAGCCCCTCCTCATACAGCTTGACGAAAACTTGGCGGACGCACGCGGAATAATTGATGCGCGGGTTCGGTTCGCGCCCGTCGAGGCCGTCCATGGTGAACACCTGTCTTGACCAGTCGCAGGAACAACCCAGTTTTTTGAGCTGCTGGATGATTATGCCGCCGTGCTTGTCCTTCCACTCCCACGTTCTTTTCAGGAACTCCTCTCGGCCCAGGTCCTCCCTGTGCTTTATCTTGCCCTCTTTCTTGAGAGTTTTTTCCACTACCGTTTGCGTTGCGATGCCCGCGTGGTCGGTGCCGGGGAGCCAGAGGACCTCATGGCCCTGCATCCTCTTTCTTCTGACCATGATGTCCTGTATCGTGTTATTGAGCACGTGGCCCATCGTCAAAACGCCCGTGACGTTCGGCGGCGGTATGACGATGCAGTAAGCCGGTTTTTTCGATAGTGGGTCGGCGCGGAAGAGGCGGTTTTCTTCCCAGAAGCTGTACCACTTGTTCTCGACCTCTCCCGGACTATAGGCCTTAGATAATGTCATCTTGATAGCACCTTTCGGATGCGCGCCAGCGCCCAGTCGGCCGTCTCCTTGTCGATTATGAGGGGAGGGCAGATCCTTATCACCTGATCGTGCGTTTCTTTCGCCAGTATGCCCTCCTGCATGAGCTTTTCGCAGAACGGTCTCGCCTTCGACACCGACGCCTTGATCTCCACTCCGATGATGAGGCCGCGTCCCCGTATCTCCCCGACGCTGTCGGACCCCGTCTTCGCCAGCTCGTTCATTATATATGTCCCCATCTCATGGGCGCGCTCCGGCACCTTTTCGTCGATGAGGATGCCAAGCGCCGCGATGCCGGCCGCGGCACCCAGAGGATTTCCGCCGAACGTGGAGCCGTGGTTCCCGGGCACGAATACGTCCATGACGTCGTCGTCGGCGACGAATGCGGAGACGGGGTAGACCCCGCCGCCCAGCGCCTTGCCCAGGATCATGGCGTCCGGATGGACACCTTCATGGTCGCAGGCGAACATCCTGCCCGTGCGCCCCAGTCCGGTCTGTATCTCGTCGGCCATGAAAAGGATATTGTGCCGCTTCGTGATCTCGCGAACTCGTTTCAAATAGCCGTCGGGCGGTATCTTCACGCCCGCTTCGCACTGGATGGGTTCGACCAAGAACGCGCATGTGTTCTTCGTGATCGCCCTCTCCAGCGCATCCGCGTCACCGAAGGGAATCACCTTGAAACCCGGGGTCATGGGCCCGAAACCGTCGCGGTACAGCGGTTCGGTCGAAAAGCTCACTATCGTGACGGTGCGCCCGTGAAAATTGTCGGAACAGACTATGATCTCCGCCTTGTCCTCACCGATCCCCTTTTTTACGTATCCCCATCTGCGCGCCGCCTTCACGGCGGTCTCAACGCCCTCTGCGCCGGTGTTCATGGGGAGGGCGCGCCTATAACCGGTCATCTCGCAGAGCTTTGCGAGAAAGGGGCCCATCTGGTCGTTGTGGAACGCGCGGGAAGTGAGCGTGATGCGGTCCGCCTGATCTTTCAGCGCCTTGATCATCTTGGGATGTCTGTGCCCCTGATTGACCGCAGAGTATGCGGAGAGCATATCGAGGTATTTTTTTCCTTCGACATCCCAGACCCAGCATCCTTCCCCCTTGGACAGGACGACTGGCAGGGGATGGTAGTTATGCGCGCTGACCTCGTCCACTTCCTTGAGATAATCTTGCGTGCTTCTTGCCATGAAACCTCCTTACGATTGTTCCTCCCCCTTTGTAAGGGGGAGCTAGAGGGGGTAGATCTACCCTCCCTATCCCTCCCTTACAAAGGGAGGGGACTACTTGCGAAACAAGTTTTTCATAACGAACCAGAAGTTTTCTTTTTTCTCGCGCAACCTTCTTATCACGTAAGGCAGCCATGCCTTCCCGAACGGCACATAGACCCTCAAACGCCAGCCGTTGGCGATCATCCGCTCCTGAAGCGATGGCCTGATGCCGAAAAGCATCTGGAACTCGAACTGGTCTCTTTTTATGCCGCGCTCTTTCGCGAAGGACTTCGTTTCCGCTATTATCTTCTCGTCGTGCGTGGCTATCGCGTGATAGAGACCGGAGGTCAAGAGCCGCTTCATCAGGGCGACGTACTGCCGGTCGACCTCCTCTTTTTTCGCGAACGCGATGTCTATCGGCTCCTTATACGCGCCTTTGCACAAACGCATGGTCGTGCCGCCCTCAAGCAGCGCCACCACATCGGACGGGGTCCTTCTAAGCATCGTCTGGACCGCCGCTCCGACGGGCAGCCCCATCGCCTTGATCTCTTTTACAACATCGAACGTCTTCGATGTGTACTTCGATCCCTCTATGTCGACGCGGATGAAACCTCCCGCCTCCTTGGCCGCCTCGGCTATCCTTTTCAGGTTCCTGCTGCAGAGCGCCGTGCTGATATCGAGGCCGATCTGCGTCAGCTTCACGGAGATGTTGACGTCCAAATGATTCTTTTTGAGCGCGCGAACGATCTCGATGTACTCGTCGGCGGCCCTCACCGCCTCCTCTTCGTTCGTAACGTTCTCGCCCAGATGGTCTATCGTAGTCAAAAAGCCGCGCGACTTGAGACGGCGCAGAACCGTTATCGCCTCATAGAGGGTCTGCCCCGCGATGAATCGTCTGGCAAAGACGAAAAGGAGCGAAGCGAAAAACGATGCGGTCTTCGAAGTTTGGGTGGGTTCCATTTGCGCTATAGTCTCTGGCATATCGATTTTGCCTGCAGGAACTGCAGGAGATAGTCCCTTCCGCCCGCCTTGGAATCGGTGCCTGACATATTGAAACCGCCGAAGGGCTGGACGCCCACAAGCGCGCCGGTGCATTTCCTGTTGATATAAAGGTTCCCTACGGAGAAGTCGCGCCTGGCCCTTTCGATCTTCCTTTCGTTCTTCGTGTAGACCGCTCCCGTAAGGCCGTATTCAGTGCCGTTGGCGATCTCAAGCGCGTTATCAAAGTCCTTCGCCTTGATCACGGCGAGCACGGGTCCGAATATCTCCTCCTGCGCTATCTTCGCGCCGGGCCCGACGTCCGCTATGACGGTGGGCTGGATGAAGAAGCCGTCGCCCGAGACCGCTTCGCCGCCGCAAACGAGGCGCCCTTCCTTTTTTCCGGTCTCGATGTACGCCATGATCTTGTCGAAGGCGGACCTGCTCGATACCGGGCCCATGTAATTATCGAACTTCTTCGCGGGGCCCACGGCGA
>DYJF01000004.1:0-39508 GCA_020723205.1 Bdellovibrio sp. | reverse complement strand
CGATCTTTTTCACCCGCGCCGCAAGTTTCTCGACGAACTGGTCGTATATCCTCTGCGACACTATCGCACGCGAGCACGCGGAACATTTTTGCCCCTGGAACCCGAACGCTGAAGTCGCAACGCCTTCGACGGCCGCGTCGATATCGGCCTCGTCGTCGACGATGATCGCGTCCTTTCCGCCCATCTCTGCGACGACTCTTTTTATCCACATCTGGCCGGGCCTCGTCCTGCCGGCCTCCTCGACTATGTGGAGGCCGACTTCCCTTGAGCCGGTGAACGATATGAAGCGCACCTTCGGATGGCCGATGAGCATCTCGCCGACGTCCGCTCCGCTGCCCGTCAAAAAATTCACGACCCCGTAAGGCACCTTCGCCTCCGCCACTATATCCATGAACTTCGCGGCGATGACGGGTGTGTCGCTGGCAGGCTTCAGTACGACGGTGTTGCCCGCAGCTATGGCCGCGGTCGTCATGCCGACGAGTATCGCCAGCGGAAAGTTCCAAGGCGGAATGATAACGCCGGCGCCCAGGGGAAGATAGACGAGTTCGTTCTTTTCTCCCGGCCATTTTTCGACCGGCTGTTCTCCGGCGTAGCGCAGCGCTTCGCGGCCGTAAAATTCGCAGAAATCGATCGCCTCCGCCGTGTCGGCGTCGGCCTCGGCCCAGCTCTTGCCGTCTTCCAGCACCATCGTGGCGGACAGCTCGTGCTTCCTTTCGCGCATGATGGAGGCGAGCTTGAAAACATAGCCGGCCCTGTCGGATGCCGGCGCGTTCTTCCACGTTTCGAAGGCCTTCCACGCTGCGGCAAGGGCCTTTTCGGCGAGTTCTATTGTCCCTTTCTGGGCGACTCCGACGATCTCATTTCTGTTGGAGGGGTTTATGGAGCGTATCTTTTCCGTCGTAGTTATTTTCTCGCCGCCGATCACGATCGGATATTCGCGGCCGAACTCGCCTTCAACCTTGGCTAAGGCCATCTCCATGGCCGTTTTATTTTCGGGGACCGAAAAATCGGTGAAGGGCTCGTTCCTGAAAGGGGTGACCATTCATTCCTCCTTGATGATTCCCCCCTCCTTTGTAAGGAGGGGAAGGGGAGGTAGATCTACCCCACCTATCCTCCCCTTACAAAGGGGAGGGACTTATGTCAAAAAAAAATCCCCCTGATTAAGGAGGATCATGAGAGCAGCAACACAGTGCTAGAATTCGCCTTCGTCCTTCTGGGCGATCTCTTTCATCTCTTCGGTGAGGTCCTTGGGGAGTTTGACGTGCAGGGCCACTACCTTGACGCGGGCGGTGCCGCTGCCCATCATGCCCAGCTTCTTGGCGGCCCCCTGCGACATGTCGATGATGCGGCCGCGGACGAAGGGCCCGCGGTCGTTTATCTTCACGATGACGCTCTTGTCGTTATCGAGATTCGTGACCTTGACCGCCGTGCCGAACGGAAGCGTGCGGTGGGCCGCGCTCATGCCCGCCGGCCTGTAACGCTCCCCTGACGCGGTCTTGCGGCCGGCAAACCCGGGTCCGTACCACGATGCGACGCCGGTGGCGTCGTACTGGATCGCTTTTCTGCGGGCATGGTAAGGCGCGCAGGCGGCGAGCGTCAGTATAAGGGCGAACACGGCAAAGCGTACGTATGATGCCTTTTTATTGGACATAAACCTGAACTTCACTTTATATTGAAAGCCGAAATAAATTATTTGAGTTACTTCTTATTGAACCAGCTTTTCGGAGAACGACGCTTCGGAATGTATGTCCGAGATACTAGACAAAGGGGAAGCAACCCGACAACAAAAAAAAATCCTTTGGAATAAAATATCTTGACAAGGGGGTAAAAGACCATGGCGGACGCAAAATTCATCTATGATTCGGCTGAAAGGAACGCGGACCTCTATTATGCGACAAGGTTCGCCGCGCCCGATCCGTTCATATATTTCGAGGTCAGGGGGAAAAAATATCTGGTGCTTTCCGATCTTGAGATCGACCGCGGAAAAAAAATCGCTACGGTTGAGCGTGTTCTGTCCCTCGCTTCTTATGCGAAACTAGCGGAGAAGAAGAACAGATCCTTCACTATCGTCGACGTCTTAAAGGAGATATTCTCGGAGCACGGCATAAAGAAGCTTGTCGTTCCGCAGACCATGTCATTCGCTATGGCTGATGCCCTACGCAAAAAGGGCTTCAGGGTGGAGCCCGGCCCCGTTCCGTTCTACGAGGAGCGGTTGGCCAAGACGCCGGAGGAGAGAAAGCTCATAGAGCGCTCGCAGAGGGTCATCTTCGAGGCGATGCGTTTGGCGCGGGAAACGCTGGAGAAAAGCCGTATCAAAGGGGATCGCTTGGCCTATCGCGGTAAAACTCTGACATCTGAAATGATGCAGCAGATACTGCGGGTGTTCCTCTTGGAGCGGAACCATTTCGCGCCGGAGATAATCGTTGCCTGCGGAATGCACTCTATCGATCCGCACGACAGGGGGGCGGGGCCTTTAAGACCGCATAAAGCGATCATCGTGGACATATTCCCGAGATCGAGCGCTACGATGTATTACGGTGATGCGACGAGGACCTTCTGCAAGGGACGCGCTCCGGACGCGCTCAAGAGAATGTACGCGACGGTGAAGGAAGGGCAGGAGCTTGGCATCTCCAAATTGCGCGCGGGCGTGAACGGCCGGCTCGTGCATGAATCCATCATGAGATATTTTGAGAAGAAGGGGTACGTGACCGGAGTGAAGGGCGGCCGCAGGCAGGGGTTCTTTCATTCCACCGGCCACAGCATAGCCCTCGATCTTCCCGAGGAGCCGGGTCGCCTAGGTCCCCGCGACTTCATAGTACCAATGGGATACGTAACCAGCGTCGAGCCGGGCCTCTATTATGCGGCCGTCGGCGGTGTGCGCATCGAGGACTTGGTCTATGTGACAAAAAAAGGGTGCGAGATATTGAGCCGTTATCCCAAAAGACTTGAGGTGCGCTGAATATATTGTCGAAAGCGGTGTCCGACACAAAACGGGCCTTTTGTGTCGGGCACCGTTTCGTGTTATAATGATATCGAATTCAATGGATATGGAGGCGATATGAAGGCCCAGAAGCGCAAAGAGATAAGACAGAGGCCCACGATGCAGATGGGAAGGGTTCTTCCGTTGACGCTCCCCGGAAACCCCTTTAAAGGTGGAAGTAAAATGGCATCTGCCGAAGTTTCATTAAAACGGGGAGGGATCGGCGTCTTCTTTAAGGTGAAATTCTAGGTTCTTTGGGGCTTTATAAGCAAAAACCCGGGTTGCCAAGGCAACCCGGGTTTTTATTTTGCGTAACTATATATATTATCGGCAGGACAAAGGCCAAAGTTGCTAGGAAAATTCATTTTTGACCAGTCACGCGTAAAATTGTTAAAAATGGTTAATTCTATATCCAAAACATCAAATATGAGGTCAAAATTGCCAATTTATCGACAAAAATCTTCAGAATCGGTGTCAGTGTCAAATTAATTAAGAATATCAACGTATTGAAATATGCAGAAACGTTTACTAGAAATTATTTTTTGAGTTGCAAACGCGGTGTCCAGCGGGCAAATATGCCGCCGTGGGGAGAGATAAAAGCGGAGGACAGCATGAGAGTTGAATCTCCCCGATTGTTTTGTTGGGCGTCTTCAAGGGTCATATCTGATAATTCCCCTTCAGCGGCGTATTATCCACAAGAAACCTCATATCAAAAATTGAAATTCACAGCTGTGGATAGCGAGAGGGCTGTGAATAACCCATCCAAGATCTTTGCTTCGAACTCATCGGAGGTGTGGCGTCCTTTGAAACCCTTCACCGGTGCGTGTGCGATCCGCTCCTCCGATATGACGGAAGAGGCGACGTCCGATATCCATGTGCTGATTGGCTATCTCAAGGATGAGGATCCGTGCTCATGAAGATCATGATGGACGACACGGAGAACCCGCATCTGGTCCTTAGCGCCATGGACGCACTGGGGGCCATCGGGAGCGCAGCGCAGGGCGCCATACCCGCCGTCATATATTTAAAGGAAGGTCCGGAATAGTCCTGATATTCTGGATTGACAATCAAGCGTTATACGACTTAGAAGGTTTCGCTGTAACTTGGTCAACAACCAATGGGGGAAGAAAGGGGAGCGGGGATGGGTACAACATTTTTGCCGTCGGTGAGCGTGATGGGAGTCATGGGACCTTTAGGGCTCATGAACGTGCAGGTCGCGGCGCAGATGCTGCCGAGGGGCGTCGCCCAGTTCGGCAACATCAGCGAACACCTGCTGGGTAACGAACGTTACAGGATGATAATGCGCACGTCCGACAGGAGCGCCGCAGATGCAATGGAGCGGCTCGCCGGCCGGATGTTCGCGACGGAAGGGACGCTTGCGGTTTCCGACAGCGAGGCGCTCGATCTTGGGGTCGCAGCGCTTGCCGCTGCGGAGCGCGATGCCAAGGGATATGTTCACGAAGATGAAGGAGTTGCGGTCGAAGGTGCGATACCGGGTTGGGTCACGAGCTTGAGCGTTTACGGCGGAGTGCAGGGCGATCCGAACCTCTCGCTTCTTGTGCTGCAGGCGACGAGGGACGACGCCGCAGCGGTCGCTTTGCAGGCGAAAGAGAGTTCGCCTTCGATAGCCGCGCAAAAGCAGGCGGCAGCGGTCCTTCAGGGCGGAAGGACACTCTATGCGGATGTGATGAAAGGGCATGAGGACGGTTACGTCAGATTATGGGGTTCGGCGGAGGAAATGTTCGCCGCCCACAAAGATGCTTTTACGATCGTCAGGAGCAATAGACATGATCCTAATCCTATGTTTGTTCGTGGTCCGGGTAATGGTCTTAGTAAAGCCATGGATGATCTTGTCAGAAATGCTGTCTTCAATCCCAATGAAGATGTTCGTAATCTCGCGCGCTGGATAATCTGGGAGGGTTCTCAGAGAACGGGCGCCGTCTCATCCTCGATCCACAATCTATATATGGCGCGTGCGAAGGGCGAATGGTCTAATATGACGGTGCCCGCGATCAACATCCGCGGTCTTACCTACGACATGGCGCGAGCTATCTTCAGAAAGCTCAAGGAGATAGACGCCGCCGCGGCGATATTTGAGATAGCCAAGTCGGAGATCGGCTATACTGATCAGCGGCCCGCGGAGTTTGCCGCGACGGTGCTTGCCGCGGCGATCCGCGAGGGCTGGAACAGACCGGTCTTCCTTCAGGGCGATCACTTTCAGGTCGCAGCAAAGGATTACCAGAAGGATCCCAAGGCGGCACTCCAAGGCGTCAAGGACCTCATAAAGGAAGCGGTCGAGGCGGGATTCTACAATATCGATCTTGATACCTCAACGCTCGTCGATCTCTCAAAGGGGACCGTGGATGAGCAGCAGAGGGCAAATTATGAGGTGGCCGCGGAGTTGACGGCATTCATCCGCTCCATCCAGCCTGAAGGTATCACCATCTCCGTCGGCGGTGAGATCGGAGAGATCGGGACGGAGAATTCGACACCGGAGGAGCTCCGCGCCTTCATGGACGGCTACAACAGGACGCTCGCCGGTTTCGGACCGGGTCTGACGGGCCTAAGCAAGATATCGATACAGACCGGCACGAAGCATGGCGGGATTCCCGCTGCCGACGGCAAGAGCACGGTCGAGGTCAAGATCTCCCTCCCTGTGCTTCAAGAGCTGGGCAGGATCGCGCGTGAGGAGTACGGCCTTGTAGGCGTGGTGCAGCACGGCGCATCCACCCTCCCGGACGAGCTGTTCCATCTCATACGTGAAATGGGGACCGGAGAGATCCATCTGGCCACGGGATTCCAGAACGGGATCTACGATTCCGAAGCGTTCCCATCCGCATTGAGGGAGACGATCTACGGAACACTGGCGGACAAAGCAAGAGCGGAGGTCGAAAAGGCGGAGAAGAAAGGAAAGGAGATGACGTGGGGGCAGGCCATCTACACCGTCAGGAAGAACGGTTTTGGCCCGTTCAAGCGCCACATCTGGTCGCTTCGCTATGCGGCGCGGCTGCAGATAATGGAAGAACTTGGCGGCAAGTTCGAGATGCTCTTCAGGGAGCTCAATATCGGAGGGAGCGCAGGTGTGGTGGACAGGTTCATCGCGCCGGTGGATGTCGCCAGAAGATTCGGCGGCGGTGCGGCCCTTGCGGAGATAGGGCAGGACAACAATCCCAACGCCGACTGATAGTCACGACAGCGAAGCAAAAGACCCCGGCAAAACCGGGGTCTTTTTTTTGCTCGGGGACTAGGATTCCACCCTTCGCGCTGTCGCGCTTCGGGTATTTCCTCGCGCACCCACTTCGTGGGTACCCGCGCTCGGTCAGAACCAGCCCGCCTTTGGCGGGCGGTTCTCATCCAACCATGAGCACAAAAAAACTCCCGCAAGGGGAGTTTTTTTATGCTCGGGGACTAGGATTCGAACCTAGATATGCAGAGTCAGAGTCTGCAGTCCTGCCGTTAGACGATCCCCGAATTTAATTCCTTCAATAAATCTCTGATTTGAAGCTTTAAATACTTCTTACCTTCAGATTTCTTAAGAAAGTTTTCCCTTCGGCGCGCGTCACTTTCTTTACTATATGCTTCGTAATGTATCAACGATAACGGTTTTCTATACCGGGTGGACTCAACTTTACCCAATTTGTGCTCCGAAAAACGACGTTTTAGATCTTCAGTAAACCCCGTATATAGTTGGCCGTTACATAATTTCAAAATATAAACGTAATACATAAACTTGGCTAGGATTCGCCCCGCTATTCATCCCGCCGAATGGCGGGATTCAGCGGGGCGGCCCGCCGCATGGCGGGCCGAACCTAGATATGCAGAGTCAGAGTCTGCAGTCCTGCCGTTAGACGATCCCCGAAAAATGTCCCGCGGAAAACTAACCAATTGAGAAAAAGAATCAACAGAAATTATAGCCGGAGGGGACGCTTCTCATTTTCGCGTGGGACTCTCGCGAACAGGAGAAGCGTCCCGACTGTCTAGGCCGAAAAATTGCGGAGAGATACCCTACGCTTCAGGGTCGCCCAAAAATGGCCCATTATCAATTAGTTACACCCCAAAAAACCACGCAACTTATGGGAGGGGTGTGCCGATAATAATACCAGAGGGTGGAAGTCCGCCCTCGTGCGACATTTATGATCGAAAAACGCCTCATCGATACTCTCAATCACCTTTTTCCGCCGCGGGCTTCCTATGCGGCGAAATCGTCCTCGGTCGACGGCTACGGATACGAACCGCAAGCGGACGGGTCCTTCAAGATATACGACAGCGAAGGTAATGAGATAGCGATAGTCTGGCGCGATGAAGACGGCAACGTCACCGGATACGACGATCTTGCGAACGGTCAGTGCGTGGAGGTCCCGGAGGACGGCTACTACTACGCGGAAGACGGAAGCTGCAATCCCGAAGAGCAGTCCTGCTGGTTCTACCACGACGATACGAGCCAGATGCAGAACGCCTCGCAGCGTTTTGCCGAAGAGGCGCCGGCATCAACCACGTCAGAACAGCAAACAACTTCGACAAAACCGAAAAAATCGCAGCGGTCGCCGGATGTCACGGAAGACCATTCTTCAGACGGTATTACGGCCCCGTCGCATGATGTGGGAACATCCCACCGGTCCTCGGGAACGCTTGCGACGGTCGAAACCGCAGAGCCGGAGGTTCATCAGGGTTATTCGATCCCGGCCGACGCAGATCAGGGCAAAATGGCCGGCGCACCTGTAATGTTAATGTCGCGCGGCGAAGTCCTGCAATCCGAACAGGATTCGCAGACGGCGCATCCGGTCGCGCACGATTGCGAGATCGCGATCGCCGTTTCTCAAGGCGCGTCGATACTTCGGTCGGCATTGGGAATGTCTTCAGATGAACCCGGCGTGATGCCGGATATCTTGTCTGAAATATTGGAGGTCCTCGCGCCGGACGGCGAAATCCGGTCTTGGATAGCCGGTGTTGAGACTCCGATGATGGCTCCGGAGGCGCCGGGTGATGATGTTCCGGAACCTGTCTTCGATCCCAACGTGTCGAGCGAAACTGCCCCTGAAGTCGCACACGTCCAGGCGGTTGCCGGCGATCCGGTCGTTCAGGAAGCTTCTTTTGCCCCCGAGACGGTTAGGATATCTGAACCGGGTGCCAGTCCGCTGAGCATGGACACGGCCGGGGAAGGGATGGAGTTCACCTTCATCGGCTCGCCGATGTTCTTTATGCCGTCTAGCGACGGCGCACCGCTTGCGGCGGTGATGAGCGCGAACCAAAGGGCCGAGCACGAAGTTCATAATGTCGGCGCAAGGGGCAATTCCCCGGATCATCAGGATGGACAGGGAAGCTCCGGCCGCGACGACAGTCACGATGAAAGCGAAGACGAAGAAGAAGAGACAATTCCCGTTTAAGCACGCACGCTTATTTTCAACACGTCAATTCATCATTCACTATTTCGTCTAACGCTCCACTTTTTATCCGAAAATTTTTTTTCGATCTCGTTTCCCACAGTAACTCTGGATAACCTTGTGGACAAGTGGGGGTCTTTGAGATTTCAGGCCCGTTTCGTAACGCAAAAATTGGAGTGCACAAATATTGGGCATCTTTTCCGCCGCAGATCCGGTTGTTTGAGCGATGCGCAGCATTCGACGATTTTTTGCACCTTGAGGCGCCTATTTTCCACAACTTGTGCATAAGGGACGCTTTCGAACGAAAGCAGTAGTCTTATGTGAGCCGTTCAAGTTGAACTTGAAGGTTGTTGGCGGCGCGGATGTCTTTCGTAGAAGAATAGATCCTCCGGCTTGGTTCCGAGAGGATGTTCGTGTCGCAAAGCAGACGCAGCGCGTTCGAGAAATTCACCCTTGAGATCGCCTCTTCAAAGGATATATGGCCCAGTAGCAGCATGTTCTTTCCCGTGGCCGTCATCATCTTCAAGAGCTCCTTTTCGTCGACCATCTCCACGGTCTGCCGTTTCACCGTCGTGACGGCGATCTTTATGGACTCGAAGTAGTTTCTGATGAGCGCGGAGAAAGGTTCAAGCGCAGAGATCCCCTTTTGATCGAGAAAATCGGTTATCTTCTTCAGGTGCGCGCCGAGCGGCTCCCTTGTGCCGAAGCGAAACTCGCGCTTCAAGATGTCGCGGCAGACGGTGAAATCAGAGGCCAACTGCTCCATATCGCAGCGCTCCTGCTTCCTTAATAGCGTGGCGACGACCGCTATTGATGCGAAGAAGTGGATCGAGCCGTTCTTGAGATAATCGAGCTTGCGCCGTTTCGCCTCTTCGCGGTTCGAGGAAAGAACGTCGACGGCGTTCTCTATTGCCGACCTCTCGTCGGCAATGAGCGATTGGGACAACGGCGCGCCCTTTGTCTTCAGCCAGTCGAGGTAAAGGGATGTCAGCTTCAGGACCTCGTCCCTTGCCGGGAACGCTTTCGGGCGCGAAAGAAGCGCGGCGGCCGCCAGTGATTGCGGCGTGACAACTATGTTCCGGTTGATTTCGCGGCAAATGCCCTGCGCGATCGTTTCCACGTCCTTGCCCTTGCACGAAACGGATCGTCCGAACGTGACATATATCTTTCCGTAGCGTCCCTTCTGGCGCTTCAGATACTTGACGAGCCGCAAAAGATGGGAGGCCTTTTCGCTCTCTTTCTGCGCGCCTGCGAGCTCCTCTTCGTAGGACCTCTCTTCCGGCACTTTATCGTACGTCAAGGACACCGGAATGAAATGCAAATCCTCGACGGTTCCGGAGCCGACGGTTTCCGTGAGCATCTTGAGCATCCCGTACCTCGGGCGCATCAGCTTTCCCGTTCGCGAGCGGCCGCCCTCGATGAAGAACTCCTGACTGTATCCCTCCTCCAGAAGGACGCGAAGATAGGTCTCGACCGCGGTCCTGTAGAGCAAATTATTCTCGAAGCTCCTCCTGATGAAATATGCACCGCAATGCCTGAAGAACGGGCCCAAGGGCCAGAAGGACAGGTTCAAACCGGCCGCCACATGGGGCACGGTCATGTTGTTCTCATAGAGGATATAGGAAAGGATAAGATAGTCCGCGTGGCTCTTGTGGTTGGGAACAAATACGACCGGCGCCTTTGCGTAGAGCCGCTTGGCCTGCGAGAGACCTTCCTGATTGAAGACAAGGCCGCTGAACAGGGACCTAAAGACCCATCGCAACACGACGGCGCCCAGCTCGATGTATGTGTAGTTGATGTCGGCCGCTATCTCTTTCACGTAGCGCCGCGCAAGGTGCATGACGTCGTCGGCCGGTTTGCCCAACGTCGCAGCGAGCTCGCAGATCCTCTGCTGGAACTTATCGTCCACGAGGACCCTTTCCACGAACCAGCTTTTGGGGCGGATCAAGGGACCGGTCACCGTCCTTCTCTCAAGGCGTATGATCGTGTGGATCCTCTTGCCGAGGCGCCGCGCGGTCTCCTCCGCCTTTTCCTCCTCCGCTTCGGTCACGAACTTCGTCAGGTCCACGGGCTCGCCCACCTTCACTACGGCGCGGTAATTGTAGTTGCGCCAGAACAGGACTATCTTCCGGATGCGGCCCGGGTTCTCCTTTTCTCCGAAGAGGATGTCTACGATGGAACGTTCCGCGTGCGAGGGTCTCCTGTTCCACACGAAATCGAGAGGCACGATATATACCGGGCGCGCATCCTTCTTCTGCGCCGCGATGACGGCCGAGAGGAGCTTTTGCGAACGTGAGAGCAAGACCGAGTCGTCCTCGAGCTCGGAAGGATTCAATGACAGGAGAGCGCTCTTGCCCGACGCCACAAGTTCGGTGAGCCAGCCGGAGCTGACGGGATCGTAGATCCCCCCGTGTCTCTCGATGGCCTTAAGCTGCTTGATCACCGTCGCCTTGAGCTCCGGCCACGGCATCCATCTCCTGCATGAGATATCGTTGACGAACATGGAGCGGGGGAGCCCCACCTCGCGGAAGAGATGGGC
Source organism: Bdellovibrio sp. (assembly GCA_020723205.1). Lineage (GTDB taxonomy): Bacteria > UBA10199 > UBA10199 > 2-02-FULL-44-16 > DYJF01 > DYJF01. Next base: position 28,608 of record DYJF01000004.1, on the reverse strand, counting down.
AAAATAATTGTACTCGAGCTGGCCTATGCCCCGCGCGACGTAGACGAGCGTCCCCTCGCGCGAGGCCCTTATGAGCTCGTTCTCGTCGGCTATCTCGAAACGGATCTTTTGAAAGAAGGGCGGGAAGATGAGGCGAAAGAGGTCGTTGCCTTTTTGGAGCATCGCCGAAGCGTAGGTGTCGACCGCGGTCCCTTCGGGGATGCGGCACCACTCCGGCCTGTACCGTCTTATCAGACGGTATATGGGATAAATCGCCAGAAGGTGAAGCGGTCGCTTCTTCATCATTTTGCGAGACGTATCGCCAGTTCTCCCAGGCGCTTGCCGTAGGTCTCGCACTCCTTAACGGCGCGTTCATCCGGCGCGCCTATCGCAACGGGCCCGTAGTGGCCGATGTCGGCGTTCCCCATTACGATCATGCCGTGTATGAGCAGCGCCTCTATGATGCTAAGAAGCGTGGTTTCGTTGCCGCCGCCTATCATTCCCGAGGAGGCGAACGCGCCGCCGAGCCGGCCGGAGAGCTTGCCGTGTTCCCTGACGCTATCGTCCAAGAGCCGCTTCACGTCGCAGGCCATGGAACCGTAATATGTCGGACTTCCGATGACGATGGCATTGGCGCCTTTCAAGTCGTCCACGGTCGTTTTCTGGATCTCCTTTAATATCACCGTGCAGCCGGTCCCGTTCGCCCCCTTGGCGATCGACTCCGCCATCTTCTTCGTATGTCCGCTCTTCGAGAGATAGGAAATGAGCATCGTCGTCATATGTCCTCCTTGGATTATCGAACAGCATATCATGCTTTATGTGAAAATAGCGTTCAAGGCAAAAAAACGAACAGCCCCGCTTGCCTTTACCGCCGTTATGGTGATAGGAGGCCTCTCTATGGGCAACATCAAGGTCCTGCCGGAGCATGTGATCGCAAAGATCGCCGCTGGCGAAGTGGTCGAGCGACCGGCCTCCGTCGTCAAGGAGCTCCTCGATAATGCGATCGACGCGGGCGCCGCTTCGATCGAAGTGGACGTGGCGGAGGGCGGCAAGAAGAGGATAGTCATCATCGATGACGGTTGCGGAATGGACGCGAAGGATGCGAATCGCTGCGTAGAAAGGCATGCGACCAGCAAGATAACGTCTGATGCCGATCTTTTTGCGGTCCGCACTATGGGTTTCAGGGGAGAGGCCCTTTCGGCTATCGCCTCCGTCTCCAAATTCACGCTCGAGACGAAAATGGAGGGGGAGCTCGAGGGAACGCTCGTTAATGTGGAGGGGGGCGTCGTCAAGGAAACAAGGGCAGCCGGCTGTCCTAAAGGGACCTGTGTCAGTGTTTCCGATCTTTTCTTCAACGTGCCGGCGCGAAAGAAATTTTTGAAATCCGACGCCTCCGAATACGGTCATATTGCCGACGCGTTTTGCGAAGCGGCGCTTGCGAACCCATCCGTTCGTTTCCATCTGTCACATGGCGGCGAGACGAGAATCCTTTGTAGCAGGACGGGCGACATAAAGACCCGCATCGGAGACGTGTTGGGCGATGATGTCAGTGGAGCATTGTTTGAATTCGGCGAAAAGGGAGATGGGATCGAACTCAAGGGATTTGTAGTAAAAGGCGGCGTTACAAGGGCGACCGCCAAGGATATACATCTTTTCGTAAACGGAAGGTCCATCAAGGATCGAATAATTCAGCACGCGCTCATGAGCGGATTCGGAACATTTCTGGGCAGGGGGGAATATCCCATCGCCGTTCTATATCTGACGATCGACCCCGCCGCAGTGGACGTGAACGTGCATCCAACGAAGCGCGAGGTCCGTTTTGCGAATGCAGCGATGGTACATGATTTTGTTTCGTTGTCGGTTCGCAAGGCGGTGGCCGGAAAGGCCGCAAGAGAGTACGTTGCGTATGCGAGGAGCGACGGCGATGCTCCGGTCACCTCCCTTTGTAAGGGAGGGGCAGGGAGGGTAGATATGCTCCCTCTAACTCCCCCTTACCCTTCGACCTTGCTAAGGGCAGACAAAGGGGGAGAAGAACTCCGTCTTCGTGTCATCGGGCATCTGGATCGCGCTTTCATCGTCTGCGAGGGGGAAGGGGGAAAGCTGGTCCTGATCGATCAACATGCCGCGCACGAACGGCTGGGGTTCGAAGTGTTGAAGGAGCAGCTTGCGAACGGGCGCGTCGAGGTTCAGCGCTTGCTTTTGCCGGAACAAATCGATCTTTCGCCGAAAGAAAAGACCGTGGTCATGGAGCATGTCAAAGTCATCGAGACCGCGGGCTTTGAGATAGAGGATTTTGGAGGGGGCACGATCGTGATCAAAGCCGTTCCCGCCATCTTGGGTGACGTTTCGCTTAAGAATATCTTCGAAAAGATGGCGGCCGAGCTCTCCGATTTCGGTTCATCAGGCGCCGTCGAAGGGGAGATCGACAAGATATTCTCCGTCATCGCATGTCACAGTCAGGTCAGGGCGGGCGACACGCTCTCATTTGAAGAGATGCGTCAGCTGGTCATGGATATCGAACGCTCCGGCATATCGCACTGCCCTCACGGGCGGCCCGCCACGATAGAGATCGAGCGTTCGGAGGTCGAGAAGTGGTTCAAGAGAAGCTGAAGAAGATCGTCGTCATCTGCGGTCCCACGGCTGTGGGCAAGACGGCCGCCGCTGTCGCCCTCGCGGAACGTTTCGATTTCGAAGTGGTCAACGCCGATTCGCAGCTTGTGTGGCGCGGGCTTGATATCGGCACCGCGAAACCCGACGCGGTCCAGCGCTCCCGAGTGCCGCACCATCTGATCGACATCGTGGAGCCGGACGAGCACTTCGACGCCGCGCTCTTCGTCAAGCTCGCCGACGAAGTGATATGCGATATTTTGAGGAGGGGCAGGAACGCGCTCGTCGTAGGCGGGACCGGCATGTATCTTAGGATGCTCGTTCACGGGCTGTGCGGCGCGCCGCCGCGGAACGCGGAACTTAGGGCGAAGCTCGCGCGGGTCATCGAAAAGGGCGGTATTGAAGGGCTTCACGAATATCTCTCGAAGATCGATCCCGTCACGGCGAAGCTCGTGCACAAGAACGACCGCACCCGCATAGTGCGGGCGATAGAGATATACGACTCGACCGGCATACCCGCCAGCGAGTTCTACAGGCGGCACCGCTTTGAGGAGTTGCGCTACAGGGCCTTAAAGATCGGCCTCGATATGCCGCGGGACGATCTCTATGCGAGAATAGACGAGCGCGTGGACAGGATGATGAATGACGGATGGCTGCGTGAAGTGGAGGCGCTGAAGTTGAGATACGGCGGTGAAGCGCAGGCCTTCAGCGCGATAGGTTACAGGGAGCTTTTGCGGCACGTTTCGGGCGAGATGCCTCTAGCGGACGCGGTCGATCTCATAAAGCGCAACTCAAGGCGTTTTGCGAAGCGCCAGCTGACGTGGTTCAGGTCGGAGAGCGGCGTCAAGTGGCACACTCCGTCGCAGGCAGCCGCGATCGTGAAAGAAACTTCTGATTTTCTTAGTAATAATTGACAGAATTACCTCCCCTTTGTAAGGGGAGGGTGGGAGTGGGGAGACCTACCTCCCCTGGCCCCTCCTTACAAAGGAGGGGAAAATTATAAAAGGAGGAAAAGTGGCCCGTATCATCGATATCATAGGAAGAGAAATTCTGGATTCACGCGGGAACCCGACGGTCGAAGTCGATTGTCTGGTCGAAGGCGGTTTTTTGGGGCGCGCGGCGGTGCCGTCGGGCGCTTCCACCGGCATACACGAGGCCGTCGAGCTTCGCGACGAGGACCCCAAACGCTACCTCGGCAAGGGCGTTCTGAAGGCCGTGGGCAACGTCAACACTATCATAAGGAAGGCGTTGAAAGGGATGTCTTCTACCGGCCAGAACGTCGTGGACCGCGAGCTTCTGGACCTCGACGGCACGCCCAACAAGTCCAAGCTCGGCGCGAACGCGATCCTTGCCGTCTCCCTCGCCGTTGCGCGCGCGGCATCTCTCTCGCAGAGCAAGCCCTTCTATGAATATCTCGCGGGGCTCTACGGCGGCGGGCATGCCACGCTTCTTCCCGTGCCGATGATGAACATTTTGAACGGCGGGAGCCACGCAGACAACAACGTGGACATTCAGGAGTGGATGGTCATGCCGGTCGGAGCGACGTCCTTCCACGAGGCGCTGCGAATGGGCGTCGAGGTCTTTCACAATTTGAAAAAGGTCCTGAAGGACAAGGGCTACTCGACATCCGTAGGCGACGAAGGCGGTTTCGCGCCCAATCTCAAGTCGAATCAGGAGGCGCTCGACGTCATCATGAAAGCGATAGAGAAGGCCGGCTACAGGCCGGGCGAACAGGTCGCCATTGCCCTCGACTCGGCCGCCTCATCCTTCTACGAAGAGGGCGTTTACAATCTGGCCGGCGAAGGTAGAAAGATCGGCGCGCCCGATCTCATCGAATGGTACGCCGCGCTTGTGGAAAAATATCCTATTGTCTCGATCGAAGACGGCCTTGCCGAGGACGACTGGGACGGCTGGAAGCTTATGACGGAGCGGCTTGGAAGCAAAATTCAGATAGTCGGCGACGACATCTTCGTCACCAACATCTCCCGTCTCAAGGAAGGCATCAAGAAGAAGGTCGCCAACTCCATACTCATCAAGTTGAACCAGATCGGGTCCTTGAGCGAGACGCTGAACTGCATACGCGATGCGAGGAGCTCGAAATATACGACCGTCATTTCCCACCGCTCCGGCGAAACAGAGGATACTACGATAGCGGACCTTGCCGTCGGGACGGGCGCAGGCCAGATCAAGACGGGCTCCGCGTCGAGGACCGACCGCATTTGCAAATACAACCAGCTTTTAAGGATCGAAGAGCATCTTGGCAGGAGGGCCACTTTCAAGGGCCGCGAGGTGCTGGCGCGCTAATGGCGGAAACGTTGGCAATCGTTCCGTTCGAAGAGGGAGACCTCGATGTCATCATGGGGATCGAGAACGCTTCTTTTCCGACGCCGTGGACGAGGCAATGCTATCTTGATCTTGCGCCGCTCGATTCCATCTCCTTCTTCGTGGTCAAGCTCAAGGGGGAGATCGTAGGATACATGCTCTACCAGAGATGGGCCGAGGAGATGGAGCTCCACACGATCGCCGTCTCGCCCTCTCACAGAAGGACCGGCGTCGCAAAAAAAATGATGGAGCATATGACGGCCGACGCTGAAAAACGCGGCGTCAAACGCATATTCCTGCAGGTAAGGCCGTCCAACGCGCCCGCGCGTTCTCTATACACAAGCTTCGGCTTCCATGTTATAGGGGCGCGGCGCGGATATTACAGGGACAATTTCGAGGACGCCCTCGTGATGAGGATGGAGCTTCCATGAAGGAGACCGAGGCCCAGGTCGCTTACAAGGAGATCGACGGCGAGAAATATTTTCGCTTGGGACTTAAGACCGGCTGGAACGAGTTCGTCGCCGGCCAGTTCGTCATGCTCGAGGTCCCGTCAGGCGGAACTCTTTTACGGCGCCCGTTCGGTATCGTGAAGCTCGCCGGCGGCGTGCTTGAGATATGCATAAAAGTGGTGGGCAAGGGGACAAGCGCCATCTCGCTGTTACAGCCGGGACAGACAGTCTCCGTGTTGGGCCCTCTGGGAACCGGTTTTTCAGTTCAGAAGGAGAAAGACACGGCGGTCCTCATAGCGGGGGGCTACGGAGTGGCCCCTCTTTTTGCGCTGGCGGCGTCGCTTTCGGGACAGAAAAAGATCATTTTCTATTACGGCGCAAAAAGGTCGGCAGACCTTCTATATCTCGACGGACTGAAGTCCCTCGGGGTCGAACTGCGGCTCGCAACGGAGGACGGAAGCGCAGGCGAAAAGGGCCTCGTCACGGAGCGCATTGAAAAAGAGATGAGCGGCTTCGAAGGCGCGGCTTTCTTCGCGTGCGGACCCGAAGGGCTTCTTTCGGCGGTCTCAAAGCTGGCGGCAAGGGACAATGTTCCCACGCAGGTCTCGCTGGAACGATACATGGCGTGCGGGATCGGCGTGTGCTTGGGGTGCGTAGTCAAGATGAAGGACGGATCTTATCAACGTGCTTGCAGAGAGGGACCGGTGTTCGATTCCGAAGTTGTTTTATGGGATTAACGGATCGCTAAAAAATATGCAACCGAACCTCAAAGTAAATATCGGCAAACTGGAACTCAAGAACCCCGTGATGGTCGCCTCCGGCACGTTTGGATACGGCGAGGAGTTCGCGGAGCTCTATGACATTTCCAAGCTTGGGGCCGTCGTTACCAAAGGCATCTCGCTCAAACCGCGCGAAGGGAACCCCATGCCGCGCGTCATCGAAACGCCGTCCGGAATGATCAACGCCATAGGTCTTGCCAACGTCGGAGTAGAAGTGTTCTTGAAGGAGAAGATGCCGTTCCTAAGAAAGGCGCAGGCGACCGTCGTCGTGAACATATTCGGCGAGTCGGTGGAGGAATACGTAGCCGTGGCGCTGAAACTGGAGGGGACGACGGGGATCGCGGCGCTTGAGCTCAACATCTCATGTCCGAACGTGGCCGCGGGCGGCGCCTGTTTCGGCACCGATCCCGGGACGGCGGAAATGGTCACCCGGACTGTGAAAAAGGTCACGTCCTTCCCTCTTATAGTGAAGCTCTCTTTGCAGGTCACGAACATCGCCGAAATGGCAGGTGCGGTGGCCGGCGCCGGCGCGGACGCGATATCGCTTATCAATACGATCCCGGCCATGGCGATCGATGCAAGGACAAGGCGGCCCGTTCTGGCGAATGTGACCGGCGGACTGTCGGGGCCGGCGATCAAGCCGATAGCGCTGCGCATGGTCCATGAAGCTTCCAAGGCGGTCAACATACCGGTCATAGGTGTGGGCGGGATAATGAACGGGACCGATGCGATCGAATTTCTTCTGGCTGGCGCATCCGCGGTTCAGGTGGGAACGGCAAATTTTGTGAGGCCCACTGCGGCGCCCGATATCATTTCGGAGATCCGCTCATACCTGCTGGAAGAGCATTTTGATTCGGTGAACCGTATCATAGGCCAACTACAGATCTGATCTCTTGCAACCCCTTGACAGACTGGCATTTTTTTCATATTTGTCTTGTGTACACAGGTAAAGCTATATAACCTATTGAAATAACGTTGATATTTCAAATGCTGATCTCAAAGAACAACAGGGCGAAGATCGTTTCCCACCTCACGCTCCGTGAGCGAATTGCGGACTCCATCCGCGATGAGATAATACACGGAAAACTTAAGGCAGGTGAACGGGTCTCTGAACCGGAGGTCGCCGCCCGTTACGGCATATCTAGAACCCCCGTCCGCGAGGCGTTCAGACAACTCGCGGCGGAGGGATTCCTTTGGCTTACGCCAAGGCGCGGTGCGAGGGTGGCGTTCCTGACCGAAAAGGACGTCTCCGAATTTTACGATCTCAAATCGGTGCTGGAAGGATATGCGGCGCGCCTTGCAACGTCAAAATTGCAGGAGAAGGATTTTCTGAAGATGGAGCAGCTAAACGATCAGATTGAGCGCTGCCACCAGAAGGGGGACCTGAAAAAGATCGCAAGGATACACACCGAGTTCCATAACATCTTTCTTGACGCCTCTGGCAACGAGCAGCTCTCTTCCATGCTCAAGCAGCTCACGAACAAGTTCCAGCGCTTCACTATATTGCTGGCGCTTTCGGGAAAGAACCCGGAAGCGGTGTTGCAGCATCGCGAGATAATAAACGCGTTCCGTACGAGAAACCCCGGCCGCGCCGAGGAGCTTGTGAAATCCAACGCGCTTCTGGGAAAGGAGCTCATGATACGGGACGTTTTGCAGGGGATAAGGCGCTGATCGCTTATGCTGACTTCTTCCGTACTTGTCTTGAACCGTTCGTTCTTCCCGATTCACGTTACCAATCTCAAACGTGCGTTCTGCATGCTCTATTCCGGCATCGCGCGCGTCGTGGACAAGGAATACCAGACCTTCGATTTTGACAGCTGGTCGCAGCTTTCGACCGCCGTGCATGACGAGACCGTGGGGCTCGTCGGCAGGGTGGTCAGGGTGCCCCGCGTGATAGTTCTTACGGCGTTCGACCGCCTTCCGAAGCGGCACATAAGATTTTCGCGCATGAACATCCTTATCAGGGACCGGCATACCTGCCAGTATTGCGGACTGCGCCTGCCGCGCTCTCAACTGAACCTGGACCACGTCATACCGCGTTCGCGCGGCGGCAAGACGACGTGGGAGAACGTGGTGACGAGCTGCCATAAGTGCAACCGCAAAAAGGGCGGTCTGCTTCCCGAAGAGGCGGGGATCAAGCTCATACGTTCCCCGGTGCGCCCGAACGTGGCGCCCTTTCTGGATGCGTCGCTGGGTCCCATAAAGTATGAGGAGTGGCGCCCGTTCTTCAACATCGTTGACTACAGCTACTGGAACGTCGAACTCGAAGAGTGATCGTCGAAACTCGCCGACTCTCGGAAATGACGCGATATCATTTCAAAATAGATCCCATTTTTGCCGGAAAGCGTTTGGACGTGTATCTTGCGTCCGTTCTCAAAGGTTTCACGCGCGCGAGATTGCAGAAACTGATCGCCGACGGGAACGTCTTGGTCAACGGGCTCGCGGTCAAGTCCGCCCGCAAGGTCAAAACGAACGATGAGATAAAGGTTCATGTGCCGCCGCCTGCGGTTCACCACGCTGTCCCCGAGGATATCCCTTTGGACGTGCTCTATGAGGACGGCGATATCATAGTCGTCAACAAACCCGCCGATATGGGGGTGCATCCGGCTGCGGGAAACTGGCAGGGGACCCTTGTCAACGCGCTTCTGGCCCGCTGCAGGGACCTTTCCGGCGTAGGCGGGGAACTCAAGCCCGGCATCGTTCACCGGCTCGACAAGGGGACGACGGGCGTCATTGTAGCCGCCAAGAACGACCGCTCGCATCTTTCGCTCACGCGCCAGTTCAAGGCGCGAAGCATCAAAAAGGTCTACAGAGCGCTCGTGTTCGGCTCGCCGAAGAGGGATTCAGGCGTCATCGACACGCCGATCGGTCGTTCGGTCGGCGACCGCAAGAAATTTTCGGCCCGAACGCGGAAGGGCAGGTCGGCGCTCACCGAATGGAGGGTTGTGAAACGATTCGGAAGCGACGTTGCGCTGCTGGAGATAAATCTGCACACGGGACGTACGCACCAGATACGCGTCCACTTTGCGGAGGCGGGACACCCGCTTGTCGGCGACACGGTCTACGGAAGCAAGGGGCAGCTTAAGCGCGTCACGGACCCGGAACGGCGAAGTGTGGTGGAAGGGTTTCGCCGCCCGGCGCTGCACGCCTCAAAGTTGGGTTTCGAGCATCCGGGAAAGCTAACGTGGATGGAGTTCGAGGCGCCGTTGCCCAAGGACCTTGAAGATCTGCTGAAGAGATTATGAAACTGTACAGGGCGGACAATTTTTCGAATATCCGGTGGCTCGAGCACGGGTTCGGGACGCGCGGTATAACGCTCGACCATTATTTGGGGAATCTGGGCGTTGAGAACGCCGTGTTCGCGAGGACGAACCAGATCCACGGGAATCGCGTGTTCGTCCTTGACGGCGCGGGACGGGAAGGAACGCTCGAGGGCGATGCGTTCGTCACGGATTCGCAAGGGGTCGTTTGTTTTGTGAGAACTGCCGATTGCGTTCCCATACTTGTTTGCGATCCAAAAAACCGCGCAGTCGGCGCGATACACGCCGGCTGGCGGGGGCATGTGTGCGATGTCATAGGGCGCTCGATAAGGACGATGACGGAGAACTTCGGATCCAAGGCCCAAGATCTTCTGGCCGCCGTCGGTCCGTCGATATGCCCCTCGTGTTACGACGTGGGAGGCGAGGTCATCGAGGAGTTCACTCGCAACGGCTTCTCTGATGATCTGTGGACCGAATTGCCTTCGAGGAACAGCTACTCGCTCAATCTCAAGAGGGCGAGCATGGGATTGCTGATCGCAGCGGGCGTTTCGAAAGGCCGGATCGCGATGCTCGATCTTTGCACTTCATGTTTCGGAGGAGACTTTGCCTCTTATCGCCGCGAAAAGACCGACGCTTCCCGTCAAGTGAATTTCATATATATTAAGTAGCATGCAGGCACTCCGGTCCTGCGCCTCCGGGCTTTGCAACGGCCCCGGGGGTCGACTGGCTTACGCATTTTATCGAGTTCCGCCCACGACGATCTGAGGGATGCGGATGGTGGGTTGAGCGCTTGAAACGGGGACTTCCTGGCCGTTCTTCCCGCATGTTCCTATCGAAAATCCCAGATCGGTCCCGACCTTGTCGATGATCTCAAGGACCTTCGGTCCGTTCCCGATGAGCGTTGCGCCTCTGACCGGTTCGCCGATTTTCCCGTGTTCAATCCTGTAGCCCTCCTGAACCTCGAAAATGAAATCGCCGTTGACCGTGTTGACCTGACCGCCGCCCATGCGGGTGACGAAGAGGCCGCTGTCGGTAGATCTCAATATTGCTTGAGGATCGTCGGTCCCGGACGCGATCATCGTGTTCGTCATGCGGACTATCGGCGGGTACGCATAGGATTCGCGCCTGCCGTTGCCGGTCGATGCGGAGCCGGAGCGAAGCGCCCAAACCCTGTCGGAAAGATATGTCTTGAGGACGCCTTTTTCTATGAGACACGTTCTCTGCGAGGGCGTGCCTTCGTCGTCGAACGCGAAGGAGCCGCGGCGTGTGGGGATTGTTGCGTCATCAAAGACAGTTATCAGCGGACTTGCCACCTGCCGGCCCTCGCGCCCCGAATAAACGGATAATCCCTGGCCGGCAAGGTCTGCTTCGAGGCCGTGGCCGACCGCCTCGTGTATCATTGTGCCGCCCGCGTCGGACGCCAAAATGACCGGCATTTGGCCGGACTTGATGCAATGCGCCCTTAGCATTCTTAGGGACCGCTTTGCCGCCGTCGTTGCGACTTCTTCAGGGGTCGATGTCTCGAAGAGCTCGAAGCCGACGGTCCCGCCCACCGGCTCGTAACCGGTCTGGATGGTCTCGCCGTTGGATGCGACAACGTGAACAAAGAAGAGCGTTTCGGGCTGTTCGTCACACGCGATCATTCCGTCCGACGTGGCGATGCCGATCTTTCTGACCTTGTCCCGATAGGTCACGCGCACCTGACGGATTTGGGGACCCGTGTTCCACGCGACATCCACAGCGCGCATGACCGCTTCGCTTTTTCTCTTGAGAGGCGTGCCGAAGGGATGCTGCTTGACCGCGAGGCTGAAGCGGGGCTGCGCATGCGTCCATCGGATCGCCGGAGGCGAAGATTCCCGCTTTCTGGCCGCTTTGGCCACCGACTTTGCAAGCCCGACGAGCGCTTCCTTGTCGTTGGTGGAACCGTAAGCGGTCTTTGTATCGCTAATTACCCTGATGCCGATACCTGCGTTGAGCGATGTGGAGATGTTCTCCAGACGTTTGTCGTCGTTGACGATGGTGCTTACGAAGGAGTGTTCGAAAAAAATCTCGGCAAGATCGCCCCCGTGCGACAGGGCAGCCCTGAATATTTTATCGAGGGGAAGTTCTTCGATCATCTGTTCTCGAACGGGATATACTCGTCGCCCCCGGTGGATGCCGGTTTTCTCGCTTCCTCTTTCGGCCGTTCCCGCGTGTTAACGGTGCGTGAAAGGCGGCGGTTCTCGTCATTGTATTTTTGTCTCGCCGCTTCGTCATCAAGATCGTACGAGCTTCTAGGTTCGAAGCGGGTTGCCGCCTCGCGGTCAAGCTCGTTTGAAGCCGATCTCGGAGCCGCCTTTGTCGGCGATCTTTCGATCTTAGCATCGCCGGATGAGAGCCGCTTGTTGTCCTCGATATAGCGCCTGCGCGCCTCCTCACCGTCAAGTTCCGCGGGGCTTATCTCATTCTCGGCTATCGATGAACTCTTTTTCGTTACCGGTTTTGTCTCCGCCTTCAGAACGACCGGTTTCGCCTCCGGCTCTTTCACGGGCAGCTCCACGACGGCGGCCTTTTCTTTCTCCGGTTCGACCGCAACGGGTTCGAGCGGCGGCAGTGTTTGGGACACGGGCGCGGGAAGTGCGGAGACCGACTTCGCCGTTTCAACGGGCGCTTCCGGTTTCGGTTTTTTGAGTATCTGGTGGAGAAAGACGATCACCGTCAGCAGAAGGCCAAGCGCGATGAGATTGAAGATGATGTTTGAAGGATGCCTTCCACTCTTTGCCTTTGTCTCGCTCATATGCTCCTCCTCGCTGTCCCCCGATGGGCCTTCCATAGCACGTAGGTGTGGCGGTTGTCAAAAGGCCTTGTCATAGCCATTTTCGGAATGTAGACTCCCGAAGTTGCTAAAAAAAGGAGCCAAAATGGGGAAATTAGCCGTCGTCATCCTAGCCGCGGGTAAGAGCACGCGGATGAAGTCCAAGACATCCAAGGTCATGCATTTATTGGCCGGCCGGCCCCTTATAACCTATTCTATTGAGGCGGCCGCAGCCGTTAATGTCAGGCCCCTTGTCGTCGTGGCCGGTCCCGACCAGCGGGATGTGATGGCCGAGGTGAAGTCGAGGGGCGGGATCGTCGCGATACAGCGGGAGGCGCTGGGCACGGGCCATGCCGTGCTTCAGGCAAGGCCGGCCCTGTCCGGTTTCAAGGGCCGCGTCCTGATACTTTGCGGGGACGCCCCTCTGGTAAGGGAAGAGACGCTGAAGAAATTCGTCAGCGAGGTTGAAGAACAAAATGCGGTCTGCGGTGTGCTCACGATGGAGATGAAGGACCCCGGAAGCTACGGGCGGATCATACGTGATCTGGACGGCCAGCCGGTGCGGATAGTCGAGGCAAGGGATGCGCACAAAGACGACCTCGCGGTGAAAGAGGTCAACAGCGGCATATTCTGCGTTGAGAAGAAATGGCTCTTCGACACGCTCACGAAGATCGAACCGAAAAACCACCAGAAGGAATATTACCTTACCGACATCGCGCATCGTGCGATAAGCGAAGGGAAAAAAATGGTCGCGTTTCCGGGAGGAGGGGACCCGCGCGAGTTTCTGGGCGTCAATACGCGCGTCGACCTTGCGGAGGCGACCGCTTGCATGAGGGAGCGCATCAACCGCCGCCATATGCTTGCCGGCGTCAGCATCGTTGACCCTGAACGGACCTACATCGATGCGGACGTCAGAATAGGCAACGATACCACTATCTGGCCTGGAGCCATGCTTCTCGGGAAGAGCCGCATCGGTTCGGCGTGCACGATAGAGAACGGCGTCGTTCTCAAGAACAGCACGGTGGACGATAGCGTTCATATCAGGTCGTACAGCGTGATAGAGGACAGTTCGATCGCGCGCGCCGCAGTCGTGGGGCCCTTCTCCCGTTTGAGGCCCGCATCGGTGATAGGGAAGAACGTCCGCATCGGAAATTTTGTCGAGATAAAGAAGAGCGAGATAAAGGAAGGCGCGAAGGCGAACCATCTCACCTATTTGGGCGACGCGACCATAGGACCCCGCGTTAACGTCGGCTGCGGGACGATAACGTGCAATTACGACGGCAGGGCGAAGTACAGGACCTTCGTGGGCGAGGGGGCGTTCATCGGCAGCGACACGCAGTTCGTGGCACCGGTCAGGATAGGAAGGGGCGCCACCATCGGCGCCGGCTCAACGATAACCAAGGATGTGCCGCCCAAGGCCTTGGCCCTCACAAGGTCGCCCCAAGTTATAGTTAAAAATTGGAAACCTAAGAGACAGGTTAAAGGTAAAAGGTGAAGGGATAAAGGGCTTTCGCCATTGGCCTTTAGCCCTTGACCGTTTGCCTGATTTTTTGTTATACGACCCCACCAATTGCCGGTCTTTTGCAGGGGATTTGAAATCAAGGAGCGGAACTAATGTGCGGAATCATCGGCTATGTCGGCCGTCGTGAGGCAACCCCTATTTTGCTTGACGGGTTGAAGCGCCTTGAATACCGCGGATACGATTCCGCGGGCATTGCAATCCACAATCATCGCGGAATAAATATCAAGCGCTCCGAGGGGAAGCTCAACCGCCTTGAGGCGCTGGTGCGCAAGGACCCGCCCGAAGGCAGGATAGGCATAGGCCACACGCGCTGGGCAACGCACGGGCGCCCCTCTGAAACGAACGCCCATCCCCACAGGTCCGGCGACATCGTTGTCGTGCATAACGGGATAATAGAGAACCACGCCGAGCTTAGAAGGTTCCTCATCAAAAAGGGGCACGAGTTCAGTTCCGAGACCGACACCGAGGTCATCTGCCATCTGGTCCGCTATCATACCGACCGCGGCGCCCCTGTGATGGACGCCATCAAGATGTCCCTTGAGCAGATTCGCGGCTCTTATGCGCTCGTAATCATGAACGCAAAGGACCCCGGAAAGCTCTATATTGCAAAACACGGAAATCCCCTTGTGGCCGGCTTCGGCGACAGGGAGAACTTCATCGCTTCGGATATTCCGGCGCTTCTTCCGTACACGAAGAAGGTCCTTTTCATAGAGGACGGAGAGGTCGGCGTCGTTACGTCGGACAAGCTCGATATCTTTTCGGTGGACGGAACAAGGATCAGCCGCGAACCGGAGCGTATCCCGTGGAACCCGCTGATGGCGGAGAAGGGCGGCTTCAAGCACTTCATGCTCAAAGAGATCCACGAGCAGCCCACGGCCATCGAGGATACTTTCGCCGGGCGGCTTATCCCGTCGAAGGGGACGATCGCACTTGACGACGCGGAATCGCTGTTTGCGGGCAAGAAGCTTCCGTTCGACGAGATAGACATCATAGCGTGCGGAACGTCGTGGCACGCGGGGCTCGTCGGAAAATATTATATCGAATCCCTAGCGCGCATCCCCGTGTACATCGATCTCGCTTCGGAGTACCGTTACCGCGAGCCGATAGTGGGGAAGAGAACGCTTGTGATCCCGATTTCGCAGTCTGGCGAGACCGCCGACACGCTCGCCGCGGTGCACATGGTCCGCGAAAAGGGCGCGAAGGTCCTCTCGATATGCAACGTCGTTGGGAGCTCAATAGCGAGGGCGTCGAACGCGCATCTTTACACGCACGCGGGTCCGGAGATCGGTGTTGCCTCGACGAAGGCCTTCACCGCGCAGCTCGCCGCCCTTCTTATGTTGGGCCTGTACCTCGGCCGGCGCGTCGGGAACGTAGACAGCTCATTCCTTAGGGAGCGCATAGACGAGATGGTGATGGTCCCGCGCCAGATGAAGGCGGTCCTTGAAAAGGCCTCGTGCGTGAAAAAGATCGCGGAGGGCACGCTTTCAGCGTCGCATGTCATTTACATCGCGCGCGGAGTGAATTTCCCGATAGCCCTCGAGGGCGCCCTTAAGCTCAAGGAGATCTCCTACGTGCACGCGGAGGGGTTCGCGGCCGGCGAGCTGAAGCACGGCCCCATAGCTCTCATAGACAGGGGTGTGCCGGTGGTCGCCATAGTCCCGAAGGACTCGACCTACGAAAAGGTCCTTTCGAACATCGAAGAGGTGAGGGCGCGGGGCGCGAACATCATCGCTATATCGACGAACGGGGACAGGCAGGTAGCGGAGAAATCCTCGCACATGATAAGCTTGCCCAAGGCCAGCTGGTTCACAACGCCGCTTCTGGCTTCGTTGCCCTTGCAACTGCTTGCCTATTACGTCGCCGATCACAAGGGAACGGACGTTGACCAGCCAAGGAACCTGGCCAAGAGCGTAACGGTCGAATAACAGTGGACCTCAATCCTCAACAGAATGAAGCCGTCCGGCACGGCAGCGGCCCTCTCCTCGTCGTGGCGGGCGCCGGCAGCGGCAAGACCCGCGTGATCGTCCACCGGATCGCTCACCTGATATCGCATCACAATGTCCATCCGGCGAACATCCTCGCGGTGACCTTCACGAACAAGGCGGCGGGAGAGATGAGGGCCCGTCTCGAGAGGATGTTAGGGCCGCGAGCGCGCGACCTTCTCATCGCAACGTTCCATTCAACGTGTCTTAGGATATTGAGGAGACATCCGCTGGAGGTCGGCTACGGGCCCAATTTCAGGGTGTTCGACGAGGCCGACAGTCTTCAGCTCGTGAAGGGATGCCTGAAGGAGCTGGACATTGCCGAAAAGCTCATACAACCCGGATCGGCGCTGGACCAGATCTACAGGGCCAAGGACCGCTGCCACGGCGCCGACGAATACCGCGCCTTTGCCGGCAATTTCTGGCAGGAGAAGATGGCGGACGTTTTTGATCTCTATCAGAGGCGCATGCTGGAGATGCAGGCGATGGATTTCGGAGATCTGATCCGTCTTGCCGTCCTGCTGTTCGAGAAGAACGAGGATATCCTTGGATCGTATCGCAGGCGTTTTCAGTACGTGCTTGTTGACGAGTATCAGGACACGAACCACGCGCAGTACCGTTTCATAGAGATGCTGGTCCGCGACCATAAGAACATCTGCGTCGTTGGCGACGAGGACCAGAGCATCTACAGGTGGCGCGGCGCCGATATCTCCAATATCCTGCGTTTCGAGAAGGACTTTTCCGGCGCGACGGTGATACGGCTTGAGCAGAACTATCGTTCCACGAAGACCATCATAGACGCCGCCGGGGCGGTCATCGCGAACAACGCGGCAAGAAAACCCAAGACGCTCTGGACAGACAACGCGAAGGGCGTGCCGATCGAGGTCTTTGCCTCCGCAAGCGAGCGCGGTGAAGCCGAGCTTATCGCGGAAAAAATAGGAGAGATGAGGAAGGGCGGCCGCTCCTTGAACGATATCGCGATCTTTTACAGGACGAACGCCCAGTCGAGACCCTTCGAGGACGTTTTTATGGAGGCGGGGGTCCCTCACCGTATCTTCGGTGGTTTTCGCTTTTACGAAAGGAAAGAGATCAAGGATGCGCTTGCCTATCTTAGGGTTATCGCGGAACAAAGGGACGACGTCTCTCTCATGCGCATTATAAATGTCCCTCCGCGCGGTATCGGCAAGGAGACCATTTCCGCAATTCGCGATCTGGCCGCCGCCCGCTCTCTTCCGTTCTTCGAGGCGATTAGGGAATTTGCATCCTCTCCGGCCGCAAGGCCCGCCGTTGCGAAGAAACTGACCTTGTTCTGCGACATGATCGAGGATCTGAACAAGGATGCCTTGACGAGGTCCCTCCCGGAGCTCTTGCAGGACATTCTGGAGAGGAGCGGTTATGTCGGGGATCTGACCCTCAAAAAGTCCGTTGAATCGGAGGAGCGGCTCGAGAACATAAACGAGCTCGTTGCAGCTGTGGAGGAGTTCGATGCCGATCCCGACACTCCGGCGCTGACGCAGTTTCTGGACCAGGTGGCGCTGGTGAGCGATCTGGACGGGATGAAGGAGGGGGACGACGCGGTCACGCTCATGACGCTCCATCTGGCGAAGGGGCTGGAGTTTCCCGTGGTCTTCATGGCCGGCATGGAAGAGGGGCTTTTCCCTCACGCGCGCTCACTTGAAGACCCCGACGAGCTCGAAGAGGAGAGGCGCCTATGCTATGTCGGCATGACGCGCGCCAAGGAAAAGCTTGCTATGTCGCACGCCTTCAGGCGGCGCACGTTCGGGACGACGAGGTACGGGGTGGCGTCCAGGTTCTTGGACGAGATCCCAGACGAGTTCAAATCATCATTGAGCTCCGAAAAGATGTTGGTGAGGCCGGCAACACCGGCAGTGTTTACGGGTTTTGAGTCTCGCGTCTCGCGTCTCGCGTCTTTTGATGATTTCGACCAGCGCCCTCCCGAGGAACGCACCACGATGTTTGCGACAGGGACAAAGGTGCATCATTCCACATTCGGCATGGGGTTCGTTAAAAAGTGCGAGCCGTCGTCCGCCGGCCACAAGGTCACGGTGCAGTTCAAGAGCGGTTTCGTCAAGCGGCTGATCGCCGAAAAGGCGGGACTTGTTCCTCTGTAACAAAAAAGCCCGCCCTGAAGGCGGGCTTATCTATGTATTTGTCCCATCAATAGCTGATCGCGAAATAGGCGCTGTAGGCATAATCGGTTCCGACATTGATGAACTCGGGATAGCCGTCGCCGTTCAGATCCATTATGACGGCGTTGAAGCGGTCGCGCATGGCGAGGACGCCGAGTTCGTCGCCGATTCTTTCGCTCAATATGTCGTATATCGAGGTTTCAAAAGTGCCGGTCAGCACCACTTCCATTGTGCCGTTGTAATCGACGTCTGCCGCCGCAACTCCTACGAGCCACTCGTCAGATCCTTCGAGCACTTCGGAGCGCGTGGGGTCCACCGTGGCGCCGCCGTAGTAGATGGTCACCTTGTAGTCGGCCGGCGAGACCACCAGCTCGTACACGACAAAATCGTCGTAGCCGTCCTGATTGACGTCGAGGTAGCTTGTGCCCATAAGGAACGCGCCCTGATCGGGCAGACAGTACGTCGATGTGTGCAAGGCCGTGCCCGGCGGTGTGGTCGATCCTCCGAGTATCACCTTCGTGTCGTGGCACCTTGTCCCGTAGGTCCCGTTCTTCGTGAACAGGTAGTGGAGATCAACAACGCCGTCTCCGTTGTAGTCGCCGACGTTCATCCTCTCTCCCAGTTTCGCGTCCGCCACTGTATAGTCCTTAAGGATCGGCCCATCGAACGCTTCGACCATTTGGGACAGAGAACTGCTCCACTGATAGCCCATGATGCCGCCGCAGTTTTCCCCGCCGTTGCAGGACCCGCTCGCCCAGGTATAGCCCGGCCAACCGACCAGAAGAACGTTCAGGTCCGGATAGTACGCGCACGACTGGCCCAAAAACTCCACGCCGGCCATGGAGTCGGTGATCACCTGATTGGCGTCGTTGGGCAGTGACAGCGTGTCGCCGGCGCTCACGGCGAGCGGGCCGTAGAAGAAGTAGAGGGCGCCGTTTGATTCGTCGCCGGCTGTTATTGGATCGTCCCATCTGAAATCGCTTATCACGACGTCGTCATGGCCGTCGCCGTTTATGTCCTCTAACAATGAGCACCAGCCCGGAGAGGAGCCGTTGACCGGGTCAGATGAGAACTTGACGACGGAAAATCCCGAAGATGGGATGGAGCCGGTCCCCAGCATCATGCCGACCTGCGCGCCCGTTCCGATATCATCGCCTGTGGTCCCGCCGCACAGGATGTCGGTATTGCCGTCTCCGTTGGCGTCGCCCGTGTCGCACACGAAGCCGAAGGAAACGAGCCACGAGTCGGAAAAGACGACGCTCAAAGCGGTGCTGATCTCGAACGAAGGGGATAGCGCAGTTTCAGTTGAAGAGCTCTTGACCGACATCGCTTGAGATGTTGGCACGAACGCCTTCACCAGATACGATTTGTCAGGCAAGAGGCCCGTCAGTGTCACGGTCTCCGTTTCACCCGGTGTAAGATCTACTGCGGAGCTGCACGCTACGGCCGCGTTGTCGTTCCATGTAGTGCCGTAGATCGTGTCCATGCATTTGAGCGCGGCCGTCGTGTAGAGTATGTCCTCCGATACGGCGAACTGGACAGTCGCGCGCGTGCCGGCCACCTTGGCCACGTCGGTGATGGAAGAAGCTATCGTCGTGTCGGAGCCGGTGTCGAGCCGGATGGCCCCTCCGCCGACCTGGCATCCCCAGAGGAACAAAAGCAGCGGAGCCGCGATGAGCAAAGATGCGTATGTTCTCTTCATAACCCCTCCTTTTTACAGCCGCCATTCGGTGACGCACGGATAATCCTCGTTCTCGGAAAATGAGTCCTCCGACGCGTCCTCAAATACGTTCTCGCCGTTTATCAGATGCAGGATCATTTTCTTGATCTCCGCGATGTTGCAATACGGCTTGTGCAGGAGATGGAAGCGGCAGTCCTTGAGATCGAAGCGCGACAGGTCGGTCGAATAGCCGGTTGTGAGCAGGATCTGAAGATCCGGCCATTTTTTGCACGCGAACTTCGCCAGATCGTATCCGGTGCAATGGGGCATCACGACGTCGCTTATCAGAAGCGTGTATCGCTCATTTTGCAGCCGCCGCATCGCCTCCACCGAATCCGAGAGCAGCACGTAATTGTTGACTCCTATCCCCGCAAAGAACCTCACCCAGAACGAGCGAAAAGTCGGGTCGTCCTCGACGATCATCACGCGCGGAAATCTCTTCGATTCCCCCATTTGGGCCTCCTGCGGACTTTGAAAATACAAATTGCATGCCACAGTGGACGTGCGGGATCAGGGACTAATTATCTGATAAAAAAGGGGTATTTTGGTCAGAAAACGGCTGGTGGGTCAGAAATGTCCTTTATTCGTCAATAATTTGACGATGTCTGGAAGGAAGGATGGAGTTCTTTGAACGTAGTGTCCGATAAACACTTTGTTTTTTTTGACGATGACGTTGACGGTGCGTGCTCTTTTCGCCTCAGGAGAAAGATGACCAACATGTTTTTTCATGGTCCTCTCGTGTTTTCCCAGGACGATCAAACCCTCTATGTCCATGAGACGCATGCATGCGATCACGTTCTTTAAGTACTTGGCCTCAACTTTGAAGGGGAGGCATACGAAGGGGAGTGCGCGGCGCTTCAGGATAAGATCGATCCTCTTTTGAAACGAAGCCGGCACCGACCTGTCGCACAGGATACCGAGCAGCTTCGGCGGCTCGAACTCATAGTGTTCCATTTTTTTCATGGAATTTCCTCGCTTTCTCAATGTCGGCCGCGATCCGGTCGTGCAATTTTTCCACGGACGGAAAGGCGATCTGATCGCGCATCTTTTTTATGAACTCAACCTCCAGAACCCGGCCGAGAAGATCGCCCTCGAATCCGATGAGGTGCGTTTCTACGGTGAGAGCGCCTCCCGGAAACGTCGGGTTCGTCCCGACGCTTGTGACGGAGGGCCATTTCTTTTTTTCGGCCCCGAGACCGGTAACCGTTATATAGACTCCGCTGCCCGGCAAGAGCTCGTTCGCCGGCGCGATGTTCGCGGTGTGAGCCCCCAAATAGCCGCCAAGGCCCTTGCCGGAGACTACCTTGCCTTCAAGCGCATAGTGCCTGCCTAAAAGAGCGGTCGCATCTTCGACCCGGCCGCTTGCGATGAAATGCCTGATCTCGGAAGAGCTCAAGAGCGCTTCACCAGCGAACTGCGCTTCGACGGCTATGATCTCCACTCCGCGTTCCTTGCCAAGCCGCTCCAGTAGCTCGACCGTCCCGCCGCGATGGTAGCCGAACGTGAAATCGTATCCCACCACCACGGATATTGCCCCGAGCCGCCCGATCAGGATGCCGGTGAAAAAATCATCGGGCCTTTGCTGCGCGTAATCGTGCGTGAAGGTCTCGACGACGCAAGCATCGATACCTAGGGCTTCAAGCGATGAGAGGCGCTGGCCGATCGTTTGTATGAGCTTGGGGCAGCTCTCCGGCGCCAGTATCCTTACCGGATGAGGATCAAAGGTATAGACGACGGATGCGGCCTTGAGCCGCTTCGCTATGCCGATCGTTCTTTCAATTATGTATCTGTGGCCCAGATGGACGCCGTCAAAGTTGCCGAGGGCGACAACGGTTCCCGCTCGAAGTCTCGCGAATTTTTCCGAACCGAAATATCTATCCATCAGTCTTCAACGCCCGGGAGGGTGGGGATCGAGTCCGCGGGCCCCTTGTCGTTCTTCTTGCCAGAAGTTCTCGAAATTGCAAGGAGGAGTCGGCCCATGAGCTTATCGGTGTCTCTGGCGGCCACGACGATGAGGTTCTCGCCCGGTTTGAGCGGCAATGTTACCTCGAACGGCACTTCGTTGGTGCGATTGGGGTTGGAGACGTAAGTGATCTTCTTGTCCCCCACGAAGACGAAATAATCGTGGACCGCTTCGTTGTCGCGTATGGTGCCGCTGATCTTCACGTCGCTGTCGGCGGTCGAAAGGGGATACTGGGCCACTTCAATGACAGGGGGCTCGTACCTCTTGCCGGCGGGAGGGGACATCCGGCCTGAGCTTGTTTCGATCTTAATTTTCTGGTTGATGGCGTCGACCCTCATCGAATCGAGCACGGAGAGCTCAAGCTCTACGTTCTCGTCCGAAAAATCAGGCGTCGTGTGGAAACGGAAGGTCGCCGCTTTCGATGCGCCGGGCGGCAACACGCCAAGCCCCACGCGGCCTGCCTCTATGAAAACGCCTTCGCCGCTCTTGTTGGATATCTGGGCCGCCGTGTCCTTGTGGCTTGCGCCCCTGCCGATGTTCGTAAGTTCGCAGTTCATATGAACCGATACGTTCGGCTTTAAGTTGGCGCCGTCGGGCGTCCTGCACATGAAGGCGAACCGTGGCGGCTCTTTTCCTTTGACTGGCACGATGGCGTTGATCGCAGCGGGGATGCTCTTATGAAGATCTTCGAATTTCACTTCCATTGAGATCTCTTCGGTGGGCAGCGCTTCCGGTATCTTAACAGGCGTCTGCCAGCCCTTTGTTTCGCCCGGCATGAGCCTGCCGTAGACGAATTCCTTGTTGACGAGGAAGGGTGAATCGGACTTGCCCACGCCCAGAAGGCGGTAAAGCGGCCCGTCACCGACGTTCGTTACCTTCAGTTCAAGCATGGCCTCGCTTCCCGCTTTTATGTCCTTGAGAAGGGACGTCCCCTTCTTGATGTCGAAGGCGACCTTCAGTTGCGGTTTTCCGCCGTCCGATCCCGCGCTCCAGTCGATGCCCAGCAACTTAAGCCGCTTTGCTATCTCCTCATCCTGAAGTCCCTCTGCCTTGACCAATGCAGGTCCGATCTCCTTTATAATGCTCTTGCGGTCGGCGCTCTTAATGCCGGCGAAAAGGTCCCTTGCCAAGAGTATCGCAAAATCGTTCTCGATCTTGGGCCTCTTTGTGTACTCTCTGGCGCTTCTCACCTCGTCGGATTCATCTTCCTTCGGCTGAAGGAACCTTATGCGGTAGGCGGACGGTTCGATCTTGGCGCTCTCCTCGAAGTGTTTTTCCAAACTCTTTTCGGTCATCGTCTCGTCTTCAGCGAGGTTCATGTCTTTGCGGTCGACGGTGACGGGCAGAAGCTCGATGTCCGGTGAGAGCCCGACCGACTGGATGGGAAGGGTCCCCGCAGGGAGGTATTTTGCGATAGTGAGTTTTAAGGCCGCGGAACCGCCGACCTCGAAGATCGTTTGCACCGAACCCTTGCCGAAGGAGCGGCGTCCAATGACTATGCCGCGCCCCTGTTCCCTGATCGCGCCGGCGACTATCTCGGATGCGGAGGCGGATCCTTCGTTGATCAGCACCGCGATAGGATAGTTGGGTTCCGTTCCCGCCGAATGTGCGTCGTTCGATTCAAGGATCGTTCCGCCCATCCCGACGGTAGAAACGATCGTGCCCTTAGGTATGAAGATATCCGCCAGATCGATGGCCTGGTTCAGAAGTCCGCCCGGGTTGTTGCGCAGGTCGAGTATCAGTCCGTCCAGCTTGGCCTCGCCGGCATGAAGCTCTTCGAGAGCCGCTTCGACGTCCTCGTCAGTGTTAGACTGAAAGCTCTTCACCTTGAGATATCCGATCCTTTTCCCCTCGTGCTCGATGAGGGCATGCTGGACGCTGTCGATGTTGATCAGCGCTCGCGTTAAGACCATTGATATCGGCTCCGTCCGGTTGGAACGCTCAAGAACGATCTTCACCTTGGTCCCGACGTCCCCGCGCAACCTATTCACCGCATCTGTGAGCGACATGTTGATCGCGGACTCGTCGCCGATCTGTACGATCTTGTCCCCCGACTTGATCCCCGCCTTTGCCGCAGGTGTGCCGTCGAGCGGCGCTATGACCGTAAGGTCGCCGTCTTTCACGCTGATGACTATGCCAAGCCCGCCGAATTCGCCCCTGGTGCCGATCTTGAACTCACTGTAGGCCTTAGGCGGCAGGAACGATGAATGCGGGTCCAGTGTGTTGAGCATTCCGTCTATCGCCGAATATTCTATCTCCGGCCTTTCCGTGTCGCCCGTATAATGAGCATCGATGAAGGCGAGTATCTCCTGGAGAGTGTTCTTGAGGCCGCCCAGGGAATCGACGTCCTTGAGCGAGAAACGCTTTGAAGCGACGTCCACTGTTACGAGCACCGTCCTTGTGCCCTCGAACTGGGCCAAAATCTCCGGGATCCTGCGCTGTACTTGATCAAGCGCCCCTTCAAGCATCTGACGCGGCCGTATCCTGTCCCTGTCCAGGTACTCCCTCTGTACGGCTGAAAGGGTTGCTGAAACATAATGGGCCTGGGGCAGGGAATACTGGCTCTTTTTAACCGAAGACGGTCCCTGCCGTGAGGCGGTAACAGCGATGAGGACCATAATAACGGAAGATATGGGCAGGAGATATTTGAAGATCTTTGGTCGTTTTTTCATCGGCCGCGATATTATATTAACTCCCCCTATACATCAATAGGTTTGAGAAAAAAGCTCATAAATTTATGAGATTATCTTGTCAACCTATTGAAGTTTCGATATAATACGACCAGCTCATTCAAATGGGGGAGAGGGTGGAATTAGTCCACGTTTCAGCACAGTTCTTATCGGCTTCTATGCCCGTTATATGGACCTCCACGGGTATAGTCACCGGCCTTTTGGCGATCGTAGGTGGGCTCTACCGCTGGCACTCGATCGTCCGTTTTTTCAGAAAATACGTACTTTTGAGGGCGGAATACGATTACCGCAAGATCTTCGCCGATTATCTCGACCGTTTCAACCAGATCAAGATCCATAGCGAACTCTATCCCGCGATCCTCAACGCCACGTGCCGGACGATAGGAGCGAGGGGCGCCTCTCTTCTGATACGCGACAGCTCGGGCAATTTTCAGCTTTGCGCCGAGGAAGGGCTGGAGACCTTCTCCTTCGACGTCGGCAACCTCAAGCAATTTCTTGAATGGATCGAGAAGAAACGTGTCGTCGCAACACGTGCCCAGTTTGTCGAATCCAAGCAGTTCTCCGAGATGAAAAGCGACGGTCTTCGCTACTGCGTTCAGTTCAACTGCGAGGCCTTGGTCCCGCTCTTTTTGGGGGAGACCCTCTACGGCATGCTCAACATAGGCGCTAGGCGCAGTGGCGAGTTCGACCGGCACACGAGGGACCTGCTGCGTCTGCTCGCATCATATTTTACCGCCGCCATACGTAACGTAGATCTGCACAGCGCGCTTATGAGGCAGAACTTCTCTTTGGAGCAGGCGATGCAGCTCCGTGACCGGCTTCTCAAAAATCTTTCGCACGAACTTCGCACGCCGCTCAATTGTATCATAGGCCTTTCAGAGATCATGAAGGACGGCGGCGACGGGCAGATGGGCACGGAGGCCTTGGAGCATGCGGCCCTGATACACAATTCCGGAAAGAGACTGCTTACAACGGTCAATGCGATCGTTGATCTTTCCAAGGTCGAGGCGAATCATCTTGAACTCAATGTCGGCAAGGTGAATCTGAAGCGTTTGGTCACGGAAGTCGCTCAAACCGTCAATTTCAATGGGGATACGCAGTTTTCAGCCGATATCGACGACGAGACGCCGTCGGTTTACGGCGATGAACTGCGTTTGAGGCAGGTGTTCGCCGAACTTCTGGGCAATGCCGCGAAGTTCACCAAGCGCGGCAGGGTCACGGTCGGGGCCGTAAAATGCGGTGAAATGCTCAAGATCACGGTCGCCGATACCGGCCTTGGCATACCTGAAGACAAGCAGGCCCAGGTCCTGAAAGGTTTCTATCAGGTGGACGGCGGTGTGAACCGCGAAAATGAAGGTCTGGGTATAGGCCTTGCCATCTCAAAAAAAATAGTGGCCCTGCACGGGGGGCGGCTCTGGTTTTCAAGCAAACTGGGGAAAGGGAGCCAGTTTTTCGTGACTTTGCCCATTAAGCCGACCGGCATTTCCCACCCCGAAATTTCCCCTCTATAAATCGTTGATTTCCTTCAGGGGTTTTGTTAGTCAAAACCCCCACTATGCCGAATAGGCGTATTTTTTTATGGGCGGCATTAGCCCTTATTTTATTAGGCCTCCTTTGGGGCAGGGTGTCGTCTGCCCAAGACGCCGATGTCTCACAGGCAAAAGAGATCATCTTGAACCTCGATGATTGCATCAAGATGGCCTTGGAGAACAACGAGAAGGTCATCGGCTCGGGTTTCGGGATAGATGCGGCGCAGGGGCAGCTTCGCGAGGCCAACGCCGCATGGTGGCCCATCATAGAATATCAATATCGCATTGCCCCGGTCCCGACCGACGCGACGCGCGCCTTCGATGCCTTCTTTGAAGGCGAGCTCGCTCTGTTCAACAGTTTCAGATTTGCAGTCGGCATGCCCATGTTCGCTTCGGGTCAGCTCTTGACCGCAAGACAGCTAGCCAAGAACGGCGTCACCGCGTCGAAGGAGAACGATATCAAGGAGCGGGAGGTGACTGTCTTCACGGTCAAACAATTATACAACGGCATACTTTTGGCCGTGGAGCTTGAGAAGTTATTGACCGATGCGGTGGACAAGATCTCAAAGAAGGTCGCTGACGAAGAGGACGAAGAGGAGCCGACCCATTCGCCGTATGACCTCTTAAAGCTCAAGGTGTTCAAGGTGGACCTTGAGAAGCGCCTTGCCGAGACCAAGCAGAATCGTGAGATCGCCAAAGAGGGTTTGAGGATCCAGATGGGGCTCGAACCGGAGGTAAAGTTTCGCATTTCGGATGATCTCTTAAAACCGGTCCTTGCGGAGCTCTCCTCTCTTGAGAACTACGTTACGGCATCGATGGAGCACAGGCCCGAGGTGCATCTTCTGGACATCGGCGTCGACACGAGGAAGAAGCAGTACAAGCTGGAAAAGCAGAAGATGGGGCCAACCGCGGGGTTCGCATTCTTCGTCGAAGTGGGAAGGACGACGTCGCCCATACGCAATCTGGCGTTTCAGGATGATTTCAACGACCCGTTCGATTATTCGAGAGCGGGCCTCGGTTTGCAGTTGTCGGGAAAGCTTGATTTTCACGGTTCATCGGGCAGGATCAAGAAAGCGAAGGCGGAATATTTCAAGGCGGCTTACGAAAAGATGATCGCCACTAAGGGCCTGAAGCTTGACGTCGAGAAGTCCTACCTCACTGCACAGCGCAAGCAGGACGATATCAGGCGGGCCAGGAAAGCGGAATCAATGGCGCGCCAGATGTTGTTCCTGTCGAAGAGCAATTACGAGATCGGGATCGGCGACGAGAAGGACTATACCGACGCGCTGCAGCTTGTCCTTCTGACCCGCGCCCAGTACTTTCAGGCGGTCTTCGATTATAATGTGGCACTTGCGGATCTTGAGCAGAAGGTGGGACAGATCAACTATGAGCTCTTGACCCCGCACCCCCAGATGGACGAGCTGGAGATGTTCGGATACGACGAGCCCGATGAGCTGGCGCTCGAATAACGATTGAAGGAGGAACGATGAAGAGAGTTTTTGTCTGCCTGATGTTCATGTCCGCGTTCGCAGTGACGACCGTGCTTGCCCAGACCGGCAAGCAGGAAGTTGCGGCGGTCGCGCAGACTACGGCGAAGGAGTCGGTGAAGGTGGACGGCGTCAAACAGACCAATTTTTATTCAAAAGGGACGCCCACGCGTGCGATCCAGGAGTTGGACGACATGCTCGACGATTTCTATATCGGCACGAAACTGTCCGCCGAGCAGGAGGAGCACAATCGCCAGCTCAAGCGCACGATAATTCAGGGCACGTTCGATATAAGGGAACTCTCCCGGCTCTCGCTCTCGAGGCACTGGACGGAGATATCTCCGCAGGAGCAGGATAAGTTCGTAAAGCTCCTGTCCGACCTGCTTGAGGAGAAGGCGCTTTTTTCAAAGGAACAGCTTGCGGCGAAGAGCAAAACGGCAAAGAAATACCGCGTCGTCTACAGGGGCGATAAGTTCATCGATCCCAAGCAGACGACCGCTTTCACGAGAACCAAGGTGATCGTCCCCGCCGAGAACATAGATATAGCCCTCAACTACAAGCTCAAGCGCCAGAACGGCGACTGGAAGATATTCGACGTCATAGTGGACGAGGCGAGCCTCGTGGACAACTATCGCTACCAGTTCGACTCGATCATAAAGAAACACGGCTATCAGGATCTCGTGCGGCGCATGAGCGAGAAGCTTGAAGAGATAAAGGGGAAGAGGCGTTCGAATGGCTGAGACGCTCCAATGACCGTAAAACGTTCTATCGTGCTTCTCGCCGACGGAGCGAGGGCTGATGTCTTCTTTGACCTGATGGGCAAGGGCGCCTTGCCGCAGGTCTCGCGCTGGCTGGCGGAGAAAGGGACCGCCCTTCAGGCCGTAACCAGTTTTCCGTCAACGACGGGTCCCGCCTATCTTCCGTTCCTCACCGGTTGTCTTCCCGGCACGTGCAACGTCCCCGGGATAAGATGGTTCGATAAGGCGTACTTCGACGGGGGATGTTTTTCGCTCATGCGCCACAGGAGCTACGTGGGGCTCGAGAGCTTCCTTATGGGGCGTGACGTAGAGCCGCACATTAAGACCGTCTTCGAGCTCGTTCCGGAATCGTACAGCATATTCAATCCCATCGCGCGCGGGGCAAAAGGTTTCAGGAACCGGACGCGATACGCGCGCATTTGGTACTGGTATTATGCCCACCTGACCGACCACTGGGGTTTGCCGGATGAGGCGGCGCTTGCGAAGGTAATGGACGCGTTAAAAAAAGGATGCCGTTTTCTCTTCGCGGTTTTTCCCGGTATCGATGAGTACTCCCATCTGACGTACCCGCACCACGAAGCGGTGCTGGAGCGCTATCTATGGCTCGACAAGGCGAT
>DYJF01000057.1:720-10011 GCA_020723205.1 Bdellovibrio sp. | reverse complement strand
GTCGGGCGTGTTGCTGCCGATCATTCCGCCACCGCCGTTGGGCCTTGAGATGACGACCTTATACGGACCGTTCTCTATTCCCTCGTGCGCGCAGGCCCTGATGGCGGAAGACGTCCAGAGGACGTTCTTCATCTCTATTAGATCGCCGCCGTCCTTACCATAGAAGACCATGCCCTTTCGCGGACCGAATCCGCCCCCGTATATCTTGAGACACTCGCCGGGACCGATCGAAACTTTATCCGTGCAACAGAGCACCGGACGTTCCTCCGGCCTGAATGGATTGATCGTGAACGCGCCGGTCGCCGAATACCTGTCCGCCCTTGTGACCTCAACGGTGGCCGCCAGAGGAACATCGCCCAGATTATACATGAGCATTGGAGTCCCGTCGGGATTGGAGCGAATCGCCTCCTCACCGGTGGGAGAGACGACCATCTCTTCGGGGCCGGGCAGCCGCGCGACCACCCTTCTGTCCGACCATGAGATTATCTCAAGCTCGCGCGGTTCAAAGAACCCTTCTCCCCCAATTCTGACCTTCTTGCCGGGGTGATCTCTGGCGAAGCATCTCCCCCTGATATCAAGATATTGTCCGGAAGGACCGACTCCCGGTTGCATGTCGGTTATCTCCGGCGAATGCCAGAACATTATCATGCAGGAATAATCCGTGCCCGAAGGAGGCGCAGCCGCGAGCGCCCTGCACATCGGCGCGTCCGGTATCTTTATGCCGGGCCTCACGCTGTCCACCATTGCGTACAAAGGCGTCATCGCGCTCACCGTCTCCGCCGTGCGTTCGATGGAAGTTATCTCGACGCCTATCGTAAAGTAGATGGTGCCGCTGCTTCTCGTCTCGTCTTCCCGCGGCATGACGACGTGCAATCCGTAACGCCCCCTCTCCAGATCCGAAGGGAGGCGAACGCCCAAGGCGGTGGAGCTCCACGAAACGATCTCGCCAGTAAAATAGCGGCCGTCGCCGCCCACCTTGAAGAATCTGACTTGGTTGGCGCCCTGCGGGACGGGGATCCTGCTGCCATAGACCGTGATTATCCTGCCGATATCGGTGGCAAGGGCCGCCGGGTCTATGACGTCCGGCTCGATGCGATAAAGTATCGGCGCATATCCCAGATCCTGCGTGACGGTGAATGTGTTTCTTGTCGAAGCCGTCGGCGCCGCGCCGGGATGGACGACGTTGATCCTCACGTTTCTTGTGCTCGAAGGCGAACGATCGAAATAATAATTGACCTCGTCCACGCCGGGGATCCTTGCCACGATCAGATCACTGGCCCACGAAAACGCGGTAAGCTCCACGGGGACATGCGACACACCCTCAAGGGTCATCGTCACGATCCGATCCCCCTGCACGCTTCCGAATCCCGAGCCGCGGATCTCAACGAATGTGCCGGTGGGCCCGCTCGAAGGGGCGACGCGGGTGACGACAGGTCTTATGTCGCGGTCGGCCGGCTCCATCATCCCGCCCGGCTGCGCGCTCGCCTGATGGACGCAAAGGATGGAAATGAAAAGAACGGACAACAGATACGGTATCTTTCTCATAGCGGCCTCCATTCGTTTTCAATTCTAGCACGGCGGAACCTGTCCACACAACCGCATAAATGCAGACTTTGCGGTTTGCATCCGTTTCGCGCATTATTACTTATTGAGCGGGGGCCGGAAATCTGTTACCAAATGGCTGTTTTAAAGGAGGGGTGCGTGAGCGGCTGAAACGGCCGGTCTTGAAAACCGGTGTGGCCTTACGGTCACCGTGGGTTCAAATCCCACCCCCTCCGCCAATTTGGTTGGTAGTCAACGAAACGAAAGGGGGAAAGATGAAGAAGATGCTTCTCGTGATCCTGGCGCTGGCCATACCCGCGACCGTCATGGCCGAGTGC
Source organism: Bdellovibrio sp. (assembly GCA_020723205.1). Lineage (GTDB taxonomy): Bacteria > UBA10199 > UBA10199 > 2-02-FULL-44-16 > DYJF01 > DYJF01. The sequence continues at coordinate 8,131 of DYJF01000057.1, read as the reverse complement.
AAAGAACCGCCGAAGGCGGACCTGAAGACCGGCATGAAGGTGGTCGCCCAGTGGCAGGGCGATAACTGGTGGGTCGCAAAGATAGATTCGATAAAGAACGGCAAGATCAACGTCACCTACTCCGACAACACGAAGGGAAAGAACAAGAACACTTGGGACGTCCTCCCCTATCCTAATGCCAACGCGGTCCCGTGTTTCAAGAAGGGCGATCAGGTCGTCTCCAAGTGGAAGAACGACAGCTGGTGGGTGGCCAAGATCGACAAGATAGACGGCAACTACGCCAACGTTACATATTCCGACGGTGAAAAGGGACGGCACACGCTAAGCGAGATGGTGCGCGCGCCGAAATAATAATGCCCATTCGCTCAAAATACCGGCGGGAAAAGAAGGAAAAGAAGCAGGGGCGGACGTTCCGCGAAAAGGCGCACCTCTTCTGGCGCGCCTTGAAGTTCCTTGTTGTGGTCGCGCTCGTCGCGGCCGCGGCGCTTTGGTATTATATGGGCCGCCTCGACCGGATGATCGAAGAGAAGTTCGACCAGCCAAGAAAGTGGGACCTTCCTTCGCGCGTCTATTCCGACGCCACATATCTTTATCCCGGGATTGACACGGCGAAGATGCGCTTTGTCGAAAAACTTGACCGGCTGGCATACCGCAACACGGGAGAGACCATCTCCGGCCCGGGCGATTACGCGGCGGGCCCTGCGCACATCGACATATATCTCCACGATTTTTCCTACCCCACGGAGGAATTTAAGGGTTTCCCCGTGCGGCTTTCGATGGAGGCGGGCGTAATAGACGACATCACGAACATGGATTCGAAGGAGCAGCTCTCGGTGGTCAAGCTGGAGCCGGAGGAGATATCCTCCATCTTCGACGAACGCATGGAGGACAGGACGGTCGTGACGCTGAAAGAGGTCCCACCGATACTCTTGGAATCCATAATACTCATCGAGGACGAGCGTTTCTTCAAGCACAAGGGCGTGGACCCCATCGGCATCATGCGCGCATTCGGAGCGAACATCCGCTCCATGAAGATAGCGCAGGGCGGCTCCACATTGACGCAGCAGCTTGTTAAGAACTACTTCCTCTATCCTAAAAAATCCATCTTGAGAAAACTCAACGAGATGCTCATCGCGATAGAGATAGAGCGGCACCACACGAAGGGCGAGATCCTCGAGGCGTATCTGAACGAGATATATCTGGGCCAGCGCGGCGCCTCGTCCGTGTCGGGCGTGGCGGAAGCGGCGAAATATTATTTTGCTAAGAACGTGAACCAGCTTTCCATAGGCGAGAGCGCGCTTCTTGCGGGAATGATCCGCCTGCCAAGCGAATATAATCCGCTCAAGCACAAGGACAACGCGGAGGCGAGGCGAAACTTCGTGCTCAAGCGCCTCTTCGACGCGGGCCTCATAACGGAGGAGCAATACGCCGGCGCGAAGGCGGAGCCGATAATCCCGACCAAGCCGGTGGTGCGCGTCGGACGCGCTCCCTACTTCATAGATTTCGTGAAGCAGCAGCTCAAGGACCTCTATCCGCGGGAGGTCCTGCAAAGCGAAGGACTTCGCATATTCACGACACTCGACATGACCATGCAGCTCACCGCGGAGGAGGTCGTCGTAAGCGAGCTTTCGCGCCTCGAGAAAGCGAATGCCGCGGTCCTTCCCAAGGAACATGCCGAGCCGCTTCAGGGGGTCCTTATAGCTCTGCAGCCGGGGAACGGCTACCTGCGCGCTCTCGTCGGCGGAAGGAACTACGCGGAGAGCCAGTTCAACCGCGCAACGCAGGCGATGCGCCAGCCCGGTTCCGCGTTCAAACCGTTCGTCTATCTCACCGCGCTGGATCCGAAGGACAGCAAAACGCTCTTCACGGCGGCCTCGACCGTCGAAGATTCGACCTTCTCGGTCGAATCGGGCGGCAAACAGTGGTCGCCCAAGAACTACGACAAGAAGGAGCACGGCACGGTAACGGTTCGCGCGGCCCTCGAGCAGAGCTTGAACATAGCGACGTCGAAGGTGGCGATGGAGGCGGGGCTCGATAATGTCGCGGCAACTGCGAAAAAAGCGGGCATCACGACCGCGATCGATCCCGTTCCGTCCCTGGCGCTCGGCTCCTTCGAGGTCGTCCCTCTGGAACTGGCCGGCGCCTATACCGTTTTTCCCAACAACGGGATTCTGGCGGAACCGATCTCTATAATGAACGTCGTGACGGACAAGGGAGAGGTGCTCGAGAAGAAATCGCTCAAGGTCAGGCGCGTCGTTGACGCGCAGCCGGCGTACCTCACCGCCAATATAATGAAGGGCGTCGTGGACCGCGGGACGGCGGCCGCCGCGCGCAGCATGGGATTCGAGGGAATAGCCGCCGGAAAGACCGGTACGACCTCCAACTACAAGGACGCGTGGTTCGTGGGATTCACTCCGAACTTTCTCGCGCTGACGTGGGTCGGATACGACGACAACGCCGTCATGAACATGAGCGGCGCGCGCGCGGCGCTCCCCATGTGGGTGAACTTCATGAAACGGGCGGCGCCGCCTTCGCAGCAAGATTTCCCTTCACCTCCCGACATCGTTCTGGTAAAAACCGATAGGACGACGGGAAAGCTCTCGAACAAGAACTGCCCCGATTACATCGAAGAGGCCTTCATCGAGGGAACGGAGCCGTCGGAATATTGCGACAAGACGCCGAATGCTGAAAGTTACTAGATGAAAAGAACCGCGCGACTTCTATCCATATTCTTAACGCTTTTCACGTGCCTTACGTTCGCGGCATGTCCTCCTGCCGCGAAAAAACCGCCGGCGAAGGCGCAACCCAAGACGAAACCGGGAGAGGCAATAAAAAAAACGGGCGAGGTCAGCCGTCCCGCGGCGCCCGCCGCAGTAATGACGCCTCAAAGAAAGGCCTCCGACAGTCTTGTCGAAAAGGGAAAAACGGCGCTCTCCTCCAAGAACTACGACGACGCCGCGCAGATATTCCAGAACGCGGTCAACGTGGACGGATCAAACGGAACCGCATATTACTACCTGGCCCTGACCAACCACTATATGGGACAGGAGAGGACCGCCGCGGGGCTCCTGGACAAGGCGGAATCGCTCTTGCGTTCGGATAAGCAATGGATGGAAAAAATCGACGAGCTAAGATCTCTCGTTACCGGAGAGAAGCCGCCCGTCGCCCCTCTGCCGCCGATAGCGGACGAATACTGAAGATCACTTTTCGTATCTTGAAAAACGCGGGAACCAGCGCGGAACCGCCCTTCTGTACTCGTCGTATTCCTCCCCGAACCTTTCTTCAAGCGCCGGCTCTTCGAAAAAGATGACCCAGAAGTGGATCACCCACGTGAGTATGAAGGCGTAAGCGATCATCGCAAGACGCTCCATAAAAACCGCCTCTCCCCAGAGCGCAACCACGACGCCGAGCATGAAGGGGTTCCTGACGTAGCGGTAAGGACCCGCTATCGTGAATATGCCGCCTGCATCATAAGGCGCCGGCCTGCTCTTTCCGGGCGTGAAGAGCACGAGCGAGCAGTAGATCGTGAAGGCGAAGCCCAGAAAAAAGAATACGCCCCCTAAATATTTATACTGCCCCAAAAGCAGGTGCGGAAAGCTGGCGTCGAACTGGAGGGCCAGCCACGGGCCGGCGACGAGCGCGGCGAAAAGGAAGATCGAGCCCCAGATCACGGTTTTAAAAATGAACATTCCTCCCCCTTATCACTTATTCTCCCGGCTGGTTCATAAGCCGAAGCGAATCTATCACAAAAACAAAACCATTCGGCAAGCTCTCAACTTTGTTGCCTTCGATGAACTTGCCCGTAGCCAGCACGGGACGGTCCTCGACGTTCTTTTTGACATATGCCGAAAGGTAACCCTCGTCGGCAATGATAACCTTGGATTCGCCTGCAAGCTGGCAGACAACGCCGTACTTCACGTAATCGGCGCCGTCCCTGCCGTAGGCGGGTATCTCGTACGTGATGGAAGAGGTCTTGAGATCGCTAAAATCCTTGATGACGCCTGTGACCTCGAAGGATCTGCCTACCATGCTTCTAAAATGGGTTTCGGCCTCTTCACGGCTCATGCCGGTGACGTCGAAAGGATTCTTCACCACTGCTGCCGCGGCGACGAGGGAAAAAAGCAGGAACGACGCGAAACATACGGTCATTATTGATCTCATATCCCGCCCTCCTTCAATGGCTCCAAGTCTAATAAGAGCGCACCCCGACTGTCAATGAAGTAAAAAACTTGCAAGCCGTCCGCATTGGGATTAAAAAAGGTGGCCATGGGCATCGTTACAAAGATCGGCGACAAGGGAACCACCAAGCTCCTTTCCGGGAACACCGTTTCCAAGAGCGACCCGCGCTTGAACGTGGTGGGCACGCTGGACGAAGTGGTCGCGGCATTGGGGCTCGCAAGGAGCCATTCCCCCGATAAAGAATTTTCGTCAAAGATAAGGACGCTCCAACTGGACCTCATGCGGCTAAGCGCGGAATTCTCCTGTTGCGACAAGGACACGGATCTCGTCAAGGCGACCTCGCCGGACCACATCTCGAAGCTCGAGTCCGATATCGCCTCGCTCGCGGCCGGAATGAAACTGCCCCGCTCGTTCCTTTTGCCAGGCACCACGCCTTGTTCTTCAGCGCTGGAGCTTGCGCGCGCCGTATCGAGGCGCCTTGAGCGAGAGGCGATACTGCTTCGCGAGGCGAAGGCATACGATAACGAATCGGCCTACATATATCTCAACCGTCTGTCGGATTATCTTTTTCTGCTTGCGCGCCGCGCAGAGATCATCGCGGGCGTGCCCTTCGAAGGAGCGTCTTAAATGGGCGAGCTCATCATAGCATTCGTTACGACGAACACCGAAAAGGAAGCATCGTTCCTGGCGCAAAAACTCGTGGATGAGAAGCTCGCGGCCTGCGTGAACATCATACAGAACGTCCGCTCCGTTTACGAATGGGAGGGCGAGATACACGACGAGCAGGAGCATCTGCTCATAATAAAATCCCTCAAGAGCAGGACGGAGAAGATCAAGGCCTTCATCGAAAAACACCACAGTTACGAAGTGCCGGAATTCGTGTCGTTCGAATCCGACGACGCCCTTGCCGATTATCTGCAGTGGGCCAAAGATGTGACTTCATGATGTCGTTCGCTATCCGGACGACAGGACGCGGCCGACCTTCGCGCCGACCTTGGAACCGAAGAAGAGGCGGCGCGCGACCTCCATTGCGCGCTCCTCCGCCTCGTAGGACTGCTTGAGTATCTCCACGCGCGTGGCGGTGTTGTGGTACTTGTGGCACGGTATCTTTTTGTTCCGCTTCTTTTCCAATTCCTTTAGGAACTTTACCATCTCGTCGGGCTTGTAGCCCATGAGGAAGAGCGCGCGTCCCGCGAAACCGTCCGCGTCGGCCTCTTCGTCGCGCCTTATCGCGTGAAGGTCGTCCCACGAAAGACGCGACCAGTCTATCCCTTTCGGCAGATCGCTCATCATATGGCCCCATTCGTGGGCGAGGACCGCCGCGACGAGCGCCTCGTTATCGCCGTATTTTTCCAGAAAATCCACGCCGACATAAAGATTGTCGTCCTCGTCCACGGATGCCACCGTGTTTCTGGCGGGGATGATCTTCCTTCCGCGCTTTCTTGAGATGAGCGCCAGTTTGCGCCTCATGCGGTCCAAAAGCCCGCCCGGCTCGAACATCTCCGATATGTGCGGCGGGATCGTCTTGGGATCCGCAATCTGCGGGATGGGCTCTCCCAGCATCTTCCGGATCTCGGTCGCATTGCCGACGTTTCCGCCCTCCGCTACGATCCTGCTCATCCAGTTGGGCGGAATGCCCATCGCGGCGGATGTTATCTTGTTGACCGTCATGGCCACCCTTCTACTCGATATCGGACGTTTTCGCAACCCAAAGAGAGGTTGACTTGGGGCGCGATCAATTAAATAATTTCGCTTCAAATGATGAACGAACTGATAAGACGCGCGGCCAAGGACGCCGGTTTTTTCGCGGTCGGCATTGCAAGGGCCGAACCCGTCCCTGAAAAGGCGCGTCTGGACGATTGGCTCTCCCGAGATCTATGCGCCGCGATGGACTGGATGCGGCGCGGGCCGGCGGAGCGATGCGATCCTCAATCGCTCCTTGACGGCGCAAGGTCGGTCGTCTGCTGCGCGCTCGCGTATCGTTTTGCAGCCGGGCGCGATTACCACGACATCGTCAGAGAAAAACTGCGCCGCGTCGCGGATGCCGCCAAGAGCGGAGAGCCGGGCGCGCGCTTCAAGCTCTGTGTAGATACGAGCCCCATCCTTGAAAAACCGTTCGCGGTCAGGGCGGGGATCGGCTGGCAGGGAAAGAATTCCGTCGTCATAAACCCAAACATCGGCTCCTTCTTCGTTTTGGGAGAGATAATAACGGACCTCGAGCTCGAACCGGACGGGCCCGTTCCCGATAAATGCGGCGACTGCCGAAAATGCATCGACGCCTGCCCGACCGGCGCCATCGTTTCACCCAAGGTCATAGACGTGCGCCGCTGCCTCTCTTATCTCACGATCGAACATAAGGGGCCGATCGACGACAAGTTTGCAAAGATCATAAAAAAAGGACAATATGGCTGCGATATCTGCCAAAACGCATGTCCGTTCAACAAGGGAGAGAATTATGACACAGCACGATAAGCCGAAATATATGGAGGCGTTTTTGATCCACGGCGAGGACGTGACGCCCAAGTGGGACTACAGCCATCACGTCGTTCCTCCGATGACCGCTTCCGTCATTTACCGGCTTGGCTCCACGGAGCGCGGCGCGAAAGGATTCTCGCAGTTCGGCGATTACGAAAAGATGGAGCACGATCCCATCTATATCTATGAGCGCATCGACGAACCGACCACCGGCATGCTGGAGGACCGTCTGGCCACCGCGGAGGGCGGCGAAATGGGGATATGTTTCTCAACCGGCATGGCGGCGATAAGCGCGATCACCTCCGTTTTGACCGGCAAGGGAACGCACATGATATCAAATGATTCCGTCTACGGCTGCACCTATTCCCTCTTCACGAACTGGATGCCGAGGAACGGTGTAAATGTCTCGTTCGCGCACATCAACGGCGCGGACCTTTCGAAATTTATCAAACCGAATACGCGCGCCGTGTTTTTCGAGACCCCCATCAATCCCACGCTGGAGCTCATAGATATAGCCGATATAAAAAGGCAGGTGGACGCCGTGAACAAGAAGCGTCCCGAGAACGAGAAGATATGGATCGTTGTGGACAACACGTTCGCCAGCCCGTACCTGCAGCGACCGATCGAGCTGGGGGCGGACATCGTGCTGCACAGCATGACCAAGTTCATCAACGGCCACGCGGACGTGGTGGCCGGCATCGTCGTCGCCAAGACCGAAGAGCACTTGCAGCGCCTGCGCAAGGTGCACTTCAACGTC
>DYJF01000057.1:0-710 GCA_020723205.1 Bdellovibrio sp. | reverse complement strand
CGCTCACGAAGCATCTGTCAGGTTTCGGGACCGACATGGGCGGCATCGTCGTGGGGCCGAAGAGATTCTTCCGCGATATCATGCTCTACAGAAAAGATTTCGGAGCGGTGCTTTCCGGAAAACACGCGTGGCCGTTTTTGGTCTACGGGCTCCCCAGTCTCACGACGCGCATGCGCCAGACGATGAAAACTGCGACCACCCTCGCAAAACATTTGAACGGCCATCCGAAGGTCGAGGCGGTGAGATATCCGGGCCTTGAAACGCACCCGCAATACGAGCTTGCAAGGAGGCAGATGCGGTCCTTCGACGGCGAGTTCGCGCCGTCGTCCATACTTTATTTCGTCCTCAAGGGAAAACCGGACGAGGCGAAGGCGAAGGGCGCTAAGCTCATGAACTGGCTGGCCAAGAACGCGCTTTCCTATACTCTGGCCGTATCTTTGGGACACTGCAAGACACTCATAGAACACCCATCGTCCATGAGCCATTCCTCGATAAGCTCCGAGGACCAGATGCGCGCCGGCATCGATCCGGGAGGCGTGCGCGTGGCCGTGGGACTGGAAGAGCCGGCGATCCTGATAGAGGAGATGGAGAGGGGTTTGAAAGAGATATAATCCCGTTCATGGTGAGCCGGCCGAACCATGAACGGCCAGTCATCCTTCGACAAGCTCAGGATGAACGGAGTGCGAGTCGAAGGGCTCAGGATGAACGGA